>CAZFLF010000761.1:0-4158 GCA_964519825.1 uncultured Pirellulaceae bacterium
TCGAAAGGACGCTGGCTGCGTCGCCATAGCTGTACGCCAAACAATCGCTCGTCCCAAGTCAGCTCGTCGGCTCCTGCCGCGGCACGCCCGAGCACAGCGAACCCCACCGGAATCCACACGGTCGATCGCCGGTGCAGACACGGGAGTTCACAGGTCAATTGCGCGGGAAGCACGGCTGCTCCCCATCCCAGCGGCTGTTCGCGGGTGCGATACACCAGACTCACCAGCGGAAATCGTCGTTCCTTGGGTAATGGGATCACGACTTGTCCCGCGTTAACAACGGGATGCATGGGGGGCCCATGATCGACCGTGGCACGCGCCAACGCAGCTGCAGAAGGCAATTTGACGGTGATCGAGCTAAGGCCCGTATTCTCGACCAGCAGTCGCGTTTCATGCTCGACGTCGCCATTCACGTCCCGCCGCGAATTGGTGTGTACTAACCACAGCCAGGCCGCCGAAAGCGTGTCCGGAGTGGGTAATCGCATGATGGTTGCCGCGACTTCTTGTGACGGAGCATAACGATACGCACCGCGCAGCGTTGGGAGCCGGCTGGATTCGGGAAGATTGGCGGCGATCGGTTGCAGATTGTGGACGCGAACTTCCAACGGTCCGCAGCCAACGGCGTGGATCCGCAACGTACCGGTTTGCGAAGCGGCCTCCGGTAAGGACACGAATGATAAAGTTCCTTCGCGATCCAGCGGCTGGCGACGCGAGGCGTGCACTACGAACGGGCGGTTCAGAGGACGCGACAAACTCAGTTCCCAGGACTCGCCGCCGATCCCGTTCGTGGATTCCTCAACCAAACGCGTTGACAGTCGGTTCTCTCCCGCGTCAACCAACGTCCATTCCAATGGTGTCGGGTCGCTGCGCGAAAAATGGACGAGCAACCGCGAGACGTAGGACTGGTTCGGTTCACACCGCAAATCGAACGACTCCGTAAGCTGGGTTGCGTCGACTTCCGCCGCAAGATTGAGCTGGGCATTAAAACGCGGCTGCTCCCGACTCAGTGTTACGGACCAATCCCGTGAAACTCGCTGATCAAAAAATATCAGTGCGTCCGATGTCGGTGTCACCATCTCCTTTTGCCGGACCGTCAATGACTGAGGATCGCGCCGCTGCAGATGCTCGTCACCGGCAAGAGTCATGCGCAGGGGAGGCTCGGCGGACAACGCCACCAAACTGCTATTTACTTTCAAATCTCGAAATTCAACCATTCGCACGACATCGCCGCGAAGTGGTTGGTCCAATCTTGGAGTGCGACGATGGGCGCGAATCACGATCCGCCAGCGCTGGTCGGTCGGAATCGCATGCCGAAGGCGAATTGAGAGTTCCTGCCGCGGTCCGCCGCCGAGTGTGCTGAAGCTTTCGAGAATCTCCCCGGGATCGGACTGAACCGAATCAATGGTCCAGCCGGGAGACACCAGCCCTTGCAGCGTGAAGCTTGTTCCCTGACGGGCTTGGACATCGACCACCAGACGTCCGGTCGCCGCGAGTTCATTGAAACGAATTGCCGTGCCCAAGTCGGCCGTGACTTCGCGCGGCGGGTAAGCGAGTTGCACCTCGGCGCGCCCCTCCGGTTGCCAAAACTGAAGTTGTCGCGATTCGCCCCGCTCCGGCGCCGCCAGCGGTTCAATTTTGGTCTCGAGGCCATCACGAATGCGCAGCGCGGCGAGCAACAGTGGCTCGACTACTTCCACGACTGCTTGCCCTTCCTGCCATGCCACCCCCGACGGTCGGACTGTCGGCAGATCCCAGGGCTGCCCCACGATCAACGGTGCAAAAGCCAGTACCACCAATTCTTGATCGGAACCCAACAACGGTTCGTCGAGTACCACTTGGACCAACTCGTCGTTTTGTGCTCCAGGAGGACGCGCCAATGTTAGGATTCGGTCACCGGCATGTGCGGCAGCGACGTGTAAACCCGGAGACACTTGGAGGAACAGCTGATCCATTCGCGGCTGATCCGCAGCTAATTGGAATGTCGCACGCAACTCCAAACCCGACGTCGTGATCCGATAACGAACCGATTCCCGCAATCGAGGGCCGGGTAACTGTGCGGCGACGGGGAACCGAGTTTCAAGTTGCAATGTAGTTTCGCTGTGCCCGCCCAGTTCCAGTGTCCATGCTCGGACGGCCGCCGGTCCCGCGGTTGCATTTGAGGAGGCGCCAGTCGCGACCTGAGGCACTTCGGCCTGGGAAACGACCACACCGCTGTCGGATCGAGGCACTACGTCCGCTGGGAGTTCCAGAATCAGCTGCGTGGCGGCACATCGCGGCAGCGAAAGCACGAACGTTCGAACTCCGTTGTCGCGCAAGGTGCCGCGTGCCGACCAGGGGAACTGTAGAGAACCATCGCGGTCGATCATCGCGAAGAACTCGCCGCTCGCGACCGTACCGACGGGAATTGTGACCGGCGCAGCATCGCGCCACTGCAAGTTCCCCACAGCCACGCCACACGGCGAAAGCGAAAGTACCGTCGGTTCATTCACCGTGCGTACGACGTCGAGGATGGCTTCACCGGTGAGCAAGTCGTTGCCGGCGAGTCGCGCGCGATAGGTGGCTCGAATCACTCGCGCCGTCGTTTGCGATGCACGGGATGCGCGGGCATTAATCCGCTGAATCTCCGCTTCGAATGTTTCCCGTTTCATCGGCCGGTAGTTAGGGAACCGGGTCGGATTCAGTTCCTCGGGCACCAACAATCGGCGGAACCGCAACGGAGAATTGGCCTCAGCCTCCGTCGCTGCAGGAGGAGAATCAGCCCACACGGTCAGCATGGCGGCAAACCAGCAACCGATCGTGAGCGGTCGAATCCACCAGCCGGATGTCATGGCTCGTTCCCCGTCGCCGACACAGCGATCGGCGCTTGCAACGTCGCGGTCGTGACATGGGAATTCGCCGGAACCAACCGGGCCGAGGGTTGCTTCGACGAGCGCGAATCGGGGACGGGTTGCGGGATGGGTCGAATAATTGGACGTTGGAGCGTCGGACGCGACAGCAGCGACATCAACATGCCAGTCATCAGCACGAGCGCGAGGCCGACTGCGATGAACTGCGCAGCCGCCAAGGCCGGCTCCGGAAAAACCACAGCGCACGCGCCTGCGACGACCCCCGCAGCCAACAGCAGCAGCGGATGCCGAAGTATGGGTACATATAGCAACGCCGCTCCAGACAACAGCACAAGTCCAGCAATACTCAACACGGCCAATTGCCGCGTCACGGTATAGACGGTTTTGGCCCCGAGCGATCCAACGGAACTAAACAGGTAGGAGTTGAATCCCGAGGGAACATCCCGGATCAGGTCCGGTTGGGGACTAGCCGAGGCCCAGGCCTCCAACTCTGCTTGCGAACGATGCGGGCGACGCGACCACAACAAATTCTGTCGTTCCCAGGAATTCTCAGAGGTCAAGTCCGCGGAATACCAGGCCAAGTGCTCGTGCCGCGGCAGTATGAGTTGCCAGTACACGCGATCCGCTCGAGTCGCTCCGTCCAAGATTGGCGCTTGCAGAAACAATCGTCCCAAGGCCACAGGTTGCACGGTGAACCAATACCACAATTCCACGGTGGTTTCGCGAGCACCAACCCCTTCGCCGAGGTCCACGCGCACTTCCCCTTGATCCGACACGCTGAAACGATAAATGCGTTGGCCGTTGACCGCAACGGTAATGTCCTTCCTGATCGCACCGCGCGGTAGTTGGAAAGATAGACTCTGCTCGTTAGTCGTCAGGCGAAAACAGGCCCGATCGCGCCGTTCCTGGAGGGTTAGCAACGATTGCACCCAGACCCGTTGCACGTCAGTCGACCGTTTGGTCGGACTGGCTTCGAGAGTCATGGCGAGTTGCACGTCCGCCGGCAATTCGCTGGATTGAAATAACATTTCGCCAGGAGTCGTGATCGCGCCCCCCTCGGTCACGGCGGACCATTGCCCTTTGGGCAGGTTGATTGCAAGGTTAGCGGGCGCCGCGATCCGCAATCGATGCGAGCTGAGCGTTGTCGTCTCGTCCGGTGAAACTTGAATCAGGGGCACCGTGAGGTTGAATGGTTGCTGGTCAGACGGCCGCTCTCGTGCCTGCCGATACCGGAAGACGACTTCGAGGGGACCGATACGAGGGTCGCGGAGGTCGATCGTCACGGGAACTCGTGTGGCTTGGCCCCCCTGAT
>CAZFLF010000762.1:0-4153 GCA_964519825.1 uncultured Pirellulaceae bacterium
CGGCGCTCGTCATCGGCGTCGAACTCGCTGCCCAGCGACTGGGGACTTCCAGCCTTTTCAAAAAGACCACTGTAACCGCCAGCGATGAAAAGGTGCTGGTGGCGACCGCAACCGGCGACCCGGTCGTCGGCTCGCACCAATTCACTCCCATCCGCCGAGCGCAATCCCATCAGCTGCTCAGCCAAGGTTTCTCCAGCAAGACGACCCCGATCGGTGCAGGCGACATCACGCTTCAATTTGGCGGCTTTGTCGACAAGGGAGCGTCTTTGGACGAACTCAACGGTGGCGCGGGAGTGCAACGGGGCAAAATCAAGATCACGGATCGCAGCGGCGATACCGCGACGATTGATCTGCGATTTGCTATGACGATCGACGATGTACTCCGAGCGATCAATGAGAATAGTGACGTTCAGGTCGAGGCGATCGCGGAGGGGGATCGCATCAAGCTCGTCGACAAGTCCGGGCAGACGACAAGCAATCTGCGGGTGCAAGAAGTCGGCGCGACCTCGACTGCCGCCGATTTGGGTCTGGATGGTATTAATGTCGCCGCCAACGAAGCCACAGGTCAGGATATCCTGCGTTTGTACGATTCCTTGGCCTTGCAGCGTTTGAATGACGGAAACGGTGTCAATCTGCGAACAGGAGTGGCTGATCTGCGCGCGACCCTGCGCGATGGGACCGTGGTGGACGTCGATTTCTTTGGCCTCAAAAAGGGACCTACCGAATCGTTCGGCACAACGACCGCAAAGAACGGCGTCAATGCCCAAATCAAGATCACTTCCACGGGCACAGGACCGTCGTTCGACGGTCACAAACTCGTGTTCCGGGACGACGCGGCAATCACCGCGGGCAACGAAACGGTGGCATTCGACGCGATCACCAAGACGTTCACTGTCAAAATCGACGCGGGCAATACGCGCGCCGCCGAAGTGATCGCGAAGCTGAACGCCGATGCGACATTCTCAGCCAGTTTCACCGCGAGTAACGGTGGGGGTGGCAACGGCACGGCTGTCGTCGATACGACCGACACGCTCACCACGTCGGGTGGCGCAATCGAATATTACAATGAAACGACAGTGGTCGATCTGCTCGACGCTGTCAATCGCGCGTCTCCAACGAATCTGCAAGCCCGCATCAGCGCGTCCGGCGACGCCCTCGAACTGGTCGACCTCACTGCGGGCGCGGGAACATTTACGGTCAGCAGCCTGTTTGGCGGAAGCGTGGCGGAGGACTTGGGATTCACCGCATCCGCTGCCGGTGGTGTGATCACGGGCGAGCGACGCCTAGCCGGTCTGAAGACCGTGTTGCTGGACAGTTTGGCGGGCGGTTTTGGGGTTGGCGATCTCGGCCTGCTCTCCATTACGAATCGAGCTGGGGCTGGTACGGCCGTCGATCTGTCGTCGGCGAAGACGCTCGAAGACGTTGTCGGCCTCATCAACGCAACGGCCGCCGGCGTGACCGCGCGGGTCAACGCCACACGCAATGGCTTGCTCATCTCCGACACGACCGGTGGTGCAACCAATCTCGTGGTTGCGAATGGAGACGGGACTAATACGGCGGATAAACTGCGCATTGCGTCGAACACGGCTAGCTCGACCATCAATAGCGGTTCGCTATCGCGGCGGACGTTCAGCGAAAGCTTAACGCTCGCATCGTTGCGTAACGGCCGCGGAATTGGGACGGGGTCGTTCCTGATCACCGATTCAAGCGGGGGTGTCGGAGCCATTAATCTCACAGTGCTCCAAGCCAAGACCGTGGGCGATGTGGTCGCCGGCATCAATGGCCTGAGTTTAGGGGTGACCGCGCGGGTCAATGACACCGGCGACGGCCTGCTGTTGATCGACACCGCCGGTGGTTCGGGTCAACTGACGGTTGTCGATTCGGGCTCTGGTACCGTCGCAAAGAACTTAAAGATCGCCGGTTCGTCGGTGGAACGCATAATCGGCGGCGTCCCCACGAAGGTGATCGACGGCTCCTATTCGTTGCGGGTGACGCTGGACGCCGACGACACACTGCAAGACCTGGTCACGAAGATCAATGGCTCGGCAGGAGACGTTGCCGCCAGTTTATTCAATGGCGGCACTGGCTTAACGCCATTTCGCGTGGCCATCAACAGCCAGATTGCCGGCGCGGCCGGCGAGTTGCTCATCGATGCTTCCGCATTGAGTTTCAGTTTCCAAGAATCCACGGCCGCCCAGGATGCTCTCCTGCTCGTCGGATCTCCGGACGCGCCAATTCCCGGGGCGCTGATTGCGTCGGCGACCAATAACTTTGAGAACGTAATCGAAGGCGTACGTCTGACCGCCAACGCCGCCACGACGACCCCACAAGATATCACGATCGAAAAGACCGCTGAAACCATCCTCTCGCAAGTCAAGTTGTTCGTAGACCAATACAACAAGTTGCGGGACAAGATCAAGGATGTCTCGTCGTTCAACGCCGAAGATAATACAGTGGGCGTGCTGTTTGCCTCGCACGATATCCTGCTCATTGACATTGAGCTCACAGGCGCGATGACATCACGATTCTTCGGGACGGGATCGATTCAGTCGTTCGAAGAAGTGGGAATCAGCCCGGATGCAGAGGGCCAGTTACAGTTCAACGACGAAAAGTTCAGCACCAAATACGCCGCCGACCCAGCCGCAGTCGAAAAGTTTTTTACGCAGATCGGAACCGGTGCTGCGGCCAAACTTGTCACCGCTACCGAGCGGCTGGCGGGGCGGGAAAACTCGGCGCTGGTCAATCGATCCGTCGCCTTCCAGCGAAACATCGACAACAACCAGCGGCAGATCGACACGATGAACGCATCCCTCGCCCGCCAGCGCGAGCTAATGGTTAAGAAATTCGCGCACTTGGAAGAAGTGATCAGCCGGATGCAGGCGAGTCTAAGTTCGATTGCACGGATTCAACCGATAGCGTTTAGCAGCGGGTCGACACGGTAGCCGCCGGCTTAATCAGCGGCGGCGGACGATTTGCGACCATCATCGCGGCCCCGGTTACTTTTCCGGCTTTTCCTTCTCGCTTTTCACCCCACGCTTGCCTGGCGGCCCTTTCCGCGAGTCACTACCTCCCGGTCCGGGGAATCGATCTCCAGGTCGCTTGCCGTCCGGGTGCCCGCGACGCATCGAATCGTAGAAGATTTTCGTCAGCTCGGCTTTCATCTGCTCGGGCGGCAGATTCTCCACGCGGTCGCGAATCTCTGGCGGGAGACGTTGGAGCAAGTTTTGCAATTCCTCGGTCGATGGCCGAGGGGGGCGGAACGTGGCGAAGACCCAATTCTGGAAAACCGTTCGTTTGTCCTGCTCGTTGTTGCCGGCTTGCTTATAGACATCGCGGGCTTTGGGTGAGAGTTTCTCGACCAGCCGCTGTCGATCCACGTCCAGGATTTTCAGCGCGTCCGTAATCGGAACCGGGGATTTGTTCCGGTCACGTGTGTGCGCGAACCACTCAGCCATGAACCGTCGTGCATCTTGGGATTCAGATAGTCGATTGCGAACGTCCTCCGGAAGCTGTTGTAGCAGGTCGGATTTCCGCAGCATGACCATCTCGCTAAGCCAGGCCCGCACTTGTTCGACATCCTTGGGTGTCAGCGATTCCTTGGCGAGTTCACGAAATCGCTCCGTTTCCTGCTGCGAAAGCATGGACTTGATTTTGCTGATGCGTTCCTGGTTGTCCGACAGAGCCAGCAGGTCTGCCCGTTCAGCGCTCGGCAACGCCCGCAACCATTCGTGGTAGCGCAACATCACCTTGCGCAGCTGGTCTCCTTGCGGATCACTGGCTAGTTGATGCTCCAATTCGCGGAGGGGCCGTTGTTGATCCGGTGTTAGTTGTTCGAGCCGATGGTGGTTGCGACGCAATTCGTCCTTTTCGACGGCCCTCATTTTCTCGAGCCGTGCTCGTCGCGCGTCCTTCGTCTCGTCCGCGGAACCGACCGACGGCGCCGAACAAAGTGCCGCCCAATAAAGCGCCGCCGAAAGTATGCCGAGGGTTGTCGGCCGACTACATCGCATTGCCATCCTCCTCGTGGAACAGCTTCTGCTCATCGAGTTGGCGCAGGAACTCGACCGTTCCGGCGGTCCGATAAGCATCCAAGTGTTCGATGATGGGGAGGTCTTCGACCAGACGATCGTTGGGCTCGGCGAGGTGCTGCGCG
>CAZFLF010000763.1:0-4151 GCA_964519825.1 uncultured Pirellulaceae bacterium
CGGGGCATTTTCGGTTGAATTTACCATGGATGCGGACGTTGCCTTCGGACGAACTATTCTGGCGACAATTACCCAAGACGGGATACCATTGTCGGAACAAGGTTATACGTCAACGTAACGATTTCGAAATCAGGCTACTACATCGAGAATACTTCGCCGAGCAAGGTGGTCGTTCGGAACGACCATCGACTCTGGCGTTTCGCCGCATTGTAGCTCGTTTGAGTTTCAGTGCAGGAATTAGAGACGCTCAATCTCAAGCGGTAGCGATGGAACCATCATCTCTTGGATTGGCGATTTCAACTCTTCTGTGCCTTGACCAGCGCGGCTTAATAGTTCGATGCACCATGGTTCACTGACATAAATCCTATATGCATTGTTGAACGTTAGCGATTTCTTGGAAAGTCCAAGTGCCACGGCTTGTTCAAGTTGGTTTCGGATGTAGTCCTTCAATTCCGCGCGCTTACTAGCGAAAGACGAAAGCTTTTCGGTCACCACAAGCTTAACCCATCGCGAATTTGGTGAGAGACTAATCGCGGTTTTGAAATCACGAATCGCCCCATCAGGATTTCCAGACTTGATGTGGATCTCCGCGCGAATCAGGTAGGCCTCCGTCAATTGGCCGTCTAATTCGATAGCGCGGGTGGCATACGTCTCCGCCTGTTTCGACATCGCGGGTAACTTTGACGCTGCAATCGCGTATTTCAAATACAGCTTCGCGTGATTGGGCTGCAGTTGGATTGCTTTGTCAAACTGAGGTGCTGCGTCATGCATCCTACCGATGCGGTAAGAACGACAACCCAAATGGTCCCAGACCGCTGCCGAGGGCGCAATCCGCGCGACCTGTTCAAAGTCCGTTGTTGCGTCCTTCAGCCGGCCTTTGGCCTCTTGGCACATACCGCGTAACAGCAGCGCCTGGGCGAAATCGTGATGGCTGGCGATCGCCGGTCCGACGAGGCTGATTGCTTGATCGTAATTGCGCTGGTCGTAGGCCGTCACCGCCGCCTGGTATTGCCGTTGATGCAACGGAAGGCGGAAGAACGGATAGGCGCCGGCCGCACTCGCGACAAGGACCATGACGAGCAACGCAGCACGGCACCACTGGCGATGTCGACGGAACCAGCGGACAGCACGCTGCTTGTGGCTGAAGTGAGTCCGCAGCGCTGCAGACACTTCTGCCAGTGAAGAAAACCGTTGGCTGGGGGCCGTGGCCAAACAGCGTTCGATGGCAGCTGCAATCGGAGCGGGAACTCGTGGGTTAACTTGGCAAATCGACGGCGGAATGGTTTCGTGAGCGTTGAGTTGCCAGAGCGACGCCCCTTCGGGGCCGAGCTGCTCGGGTGGACCACCATACGGGAGTTTCCCGGTCAACAATTCGTACAGGATCACTCCCAGCGAAAAAACGTCGGGCCGGGGATCAAGCGTTGCGTCACTGGACGCTTCGCCGCGTAGGCTGGCCCGAATTTGTTCCGGCGCCATATAGGGGAGCGTCCCGCCGCGCGGCATTGCGTCATGTGCCGCGTCAAACGAAAGATTGAAATCGAGCAACATGGGCCGCCCGTGCGGCGTGAGCAAGATGTTGGATGGCTTCAAGTCGCGGTGCAGCACTCCCGACGCATGGGCATATTCCAAGGCTCCGGCCAATTGGATTCCCAAATGCACCACGCCGTCCACGAATGAGCCATGGGCGAGAATTGGATCAGGGCGGCTTGTCGCCAAGTCATCATCCCGCAGGGCCTGCATGTCGGCCAACCGGCTGGCGACATCCAAAATCAGAGCCGCCGATTCCGGTGCGCGTCCGTCCCGAAAGACCAGATCCAGTACATCGGTCAAGGTCGCGCTGCCTTGATAGGGCATGCAGACAGCGGTCATTCCCGACTCGGTGTCGCGTTTCACCGAATAGACCTGAACGATGTTCGGATGTTGCAACTTGCCGAGCGTAGCGGCTTCGGCGGTGCCATCCGCGGCAACTTTGATAACGACGATACGCCCGCCGAGTTCCGGCTCGGCCGCCAAATAAACGCGCGCGATCGCGCCCATTCCCAAATCGCTGAGAATCTCGAACCCGAGGAATTCTCCGCCGACTTGAGGAAACGGGTCGTCGATTTCTCCCAAATCGCCGAGATTCTCCTCGACGTCGATGAGCCGCAGCAGCGACTTGCGATAATCGGGGAACTTTTCGCAGAATTCGCCTACGCTGACCGGCTTTCCCTGATCCCGTAGACGACGGTACTCATGCAACGCGGAGGTGAGAATTACAGATTTTTCGCGATAACCGATCCGCTGATTTCCGGATCCAGAGCTGTCACCGGGAGCGCGCCAGGTTGAGCCTGTTGCCCCGAGCGATGTCTCTATGGAGCGGTGACGGGAACGAGGTGTCATGAGATATCAGCGGAATCTTCAGCTAGGCTGGCGTAGCAAGCGTGTTCAATATCAACCATGACCTGCCGTGCGGTGCGTTCGCTGATTCCTAACTCCGTCCCGATCTCGACGAATGTGGCCCCTTCCATTCGCAGGATAAACACTCGTCGGTCGCGTTCAGACTTTCCATTCAAGATCTCATCAAACCTTTCCCGGGCGATAAGCTGCGCACTGGGTGTTTCATTTCGGCGTACCGAGGCGGAGACTCTTGGATCGGCGGCGTCCAAATCCGACTCGCGATTGACGTTGTACTTCTGATACTTCATGCGGCGGCGGGACTCTTCAATGACCTTGTTGCGCGCAATGATCACCAGGTACGCGACCAATTCGTTCGGCTCCTCGAACTTCGAGATCTTGGTCAAGTCAGTGAATAAAGTCATCCAAACCATCTGCACAAAATCGAGAGAATCGAATTTTGCCCGCAGACTCTGATGCAAGCGGCAACGCACAACCCGTTGGATGTGCGGACCATAGACTTCGATAAACTCGAAGACAGCTTCCTTCGAGCCGGAGCAGATTCGTTGGATGGCTTGCCGAAATGGGGAATCAAGTTGTGGCAGTTGTGGCATTAGTAAAGTCCATCCATTTTAGAACCTGCTGGAATGGATTGGCCGATCGGTTAAGAGTTTACATACTTACTAGTCGGGATGCTACAGTGTAAACGCCTCTTTCAATCCGCGATTTGCGGGAAAGCGCATTGTGCGTGGACATCCGCCGAATTGGTGATTTCGTGCGGTTTGAGGCCTAAAAAAAGACCTCGCCTGCTTGGCTAAGCCGCGAGTCGTTTGCGCGGACCCGCATTCGGTCTACGATACACTGCATGGTTCCTGATCAAGCAGTGTTACGAGTCGAGTTTTTTGGTATCCCCAGAGTCCGCGCCGGGGTAGCGGAAACCGTCATCAACCTTGCCGACGGGGAAATCGACCTTGGGGATGTTCTCGCGATGCTGGCGAAACGCTTTCCGACGCTATCGCGCGAGTGCTTTGTCGACGGAGCGATGCGCGACGGATTTGCGGCGAACGTCAATGGACGGCGGTTTATTTGTCGGCCGGAGGATCGATTGAAAGCGGGTGAAACGTTGCTCCTCTTTTCCGCCGACGCAGGGGGTTAAACCTCGTCGAAAGCAATTCTTGTGAGTCTTCCCTTTTTTCCGAAGTGGTTGTGTAGTCGTCATGCTCTCTCCCGAAACGAAACAGTTCGCCTATGGCAATCACGGCCGTTACTTGCAGGTCGATTTGACTGCCAGTCGGTCGGAATTCGTCTCGCTAAGTCCGCAGACATTGCGTCGATTTCTGGGGGGGAGCGGGCTGGGGGCGGCGTTGTTGCTCCGCGCGGGGTTCGCAGCCAGCGATCCGCTATCGGCGGCCGCGCCCTTGATCTTCACTTTCAGTCCGTTGGTAGGCAGCCCGCTTACCACTTCCGCGAAGTTTGCGGTGGTGAGCAAGAGCCCGCTCACAGACCGTATCAACGACTCCCTGGTGAGCAGTGGTTTTGCCATTGCCGGGAAAAAGTGCGGAATCGATGCACTCATGATCGTCGGAAGAGCGCCTGAGCTGTCGGTGTTGGTGATTGATGACGGGCGAGTGCGTGTGGAATCCGCGGCTGAACTGCGAGGATTGTCCGGCAGCGAAACAGAACAGCAACTGGCGACACGGTTTTCTTCCGACTTTCGGTTTGCCGTAATCGGACCAGCGGGAGAGAGGTTGGTACGATATGCCACAATCTCTCACGAC
>CAZFLF010000764.1:0-4151 GCA_964519825.1 uncultured Pirellulaceae bacterium
CAAGATTCACCGCCACGAAACGCCGTTTCTGCGGGAGCGGGACGTGTATTTCCGTCTCCGAGAACATGACGTTTCCGGCGTGCGTGGGGCGCATGTACCACAATTGCTCGCTCATGATGATGATGTCTGGGCAATTGAGATGACGATTGTCAAAAAGCCACACGTACTCGATTTTGGAGGCGCCTACCTCGATATCCCGCCCGATTACCCCGAGGAAGTTCTCAACGAATGGCGAGCGGAAAAGGAAGAACAGTTCGGTGTACATTGGCCCGAGGTCAAACGAATCCTCTGGGCGCTGGAACAATTCGGCATTTTCATGGCGGATGTTAATCCCAACAACATCGCGCTCTGCGACTGAGCGTTTGTATGATGTCGAAACCAAACGGAAGTGGAATTGGTCTTCTCCGTATTCCATGCAAAGGTCGCGTAAGTTGGTGAGGCTCATTATTTCGCTCTACGTGGCTTTGCGTTGCGAATGTCTTTCTTCGCCAACTTGTGCTGCAGTTTTCCGCCAGCGGTTTCTCTGCGCATAGTCTTCGCGTCAGTCGCATAGATGCTTACCATCCGCTCCACATCGCTCCTTATTTCCTCGCGCAGGCTGGTTGGTACTAAAACTTCGGCGGCCGGACCGAAGCTGAGGATCCAGGATTTGATTTCGGGGGTGTTGGCGACGTGGAACTCGACGAGCGCGCTGCCGTCGGGCTGGAGCGTGACTTGCTGGCTGGCGTGGATCCGCTTTTCCTGCACATAGCGCGCGGCGGCGGGAGAGAAATGAACTCGTACGCAGATCGGTTCGGTACCGTGAAAGACGCCCAGCGAATTCGCCAGGTGTTGCTTCAAATCAAAATCGGTCGGACGCTGAAAGGGGATCTTTGTCACCTCCGCGTCCTGCATGCGATCGACCTTCCAGTGCCGGATCTCCTCGTGCTGGACCGAAAAGCCGACGAGGTACAACGATCCCCGATGATCCACGATGCCATAAGGATGGTCTTGCGACCGTATTCACCAACTGTCTCCACGACCGGGAAACCGACTCTCCGCAGTAAATCGAGATCGCGGCGGATCGTCTTTTCACTGACCCCCGTCTGCTCGCAGAGCCATTTGACGGTGGCTCGACCGTCCGTCGCGGCTAACACTCGCAAGAGCAACCACTGACGCAGAAGTGGCGATGTCGTTTGCATGTCGCCCCAAAATCCAACCAAACCATGCACCGCAAAAGTGGGGGCATAATACCGACTGATGACTTGATGTAAAGCAGCGCCCGGCAGAATCTGTCCAGCGTGACAGATGTTCAGAGTGTATAGTGAGTGACGAAACGAGAATTGAGCATGCCAGACACCATTGACGGGATGAGCCGCAGAGGTCTCCTCTTACTCCGTACCGTTTGCATCGCCTGGCTTCTGTGCGATACGACTCGGGCGGACTCGTTCCGGGTGCTGCCGTACTTGCAGAATCCGAGCCAGGACGCGATGACCGTTCGGTGGTTGTCGGAGTCCAACGAGTCCGGCGTCCTCACGGTCGAGGTTCCCGAAGGTTCACGCGAGCTGCGATCCGAGCCGAAGCTGGCCAGTACGCTTGCCTACAACCCGTTCGCGCCCGAGCCGGGGGGGCCTCATCCTGGCGTCCCCTACCTGCACAGCGTCCGTGTCACCGGGCTATTGCCCGGGAACCAGTATGCATATCAGGTCCGGCAAGGCACGCAGGTCCATTCCGGTTCGTTTCGCACCGCGCCGCCTGCCGACCGGCCGATCCGCTTCATCGTCTATGCCGACTGCGAGACCGAACCGGAATCGAGTACCAGCCCGCCGGTCGACTGGCCCGCACCCGCGGGGTCGAAGCGGCCGGACGGGATCAAGCGATACCTCGTGGACCAGACGACGGGCTACCGAGAGAACCTGAAGGTGATCTCCGCGCGGAAGCCCGATTTCATTGCCATCGCCGGCGATATCGTCGAAGCGGGTGGCAAGCAGCGCGACTGGGATGAATTCTGGCGACATAACGCGGGTGAGTACGGTTCGCTGACCAGCCACGTCCCGACTCTGCCGGCCCTCGGCAACCACGAAAACTACGCCGGAGCCGGCGGAGGCTACACCGCAACCGGAGCGAACTTCGCGTCGGCCAAGTACCTCACGTACTTTGAAGTGCCGAGCAACCGGGCCTCAAATCCCAGGCACGAAGGGCGCTATTACCGCATCGACTACGGGCCGATCACGATGATCGCAGTTGATTGCTGCGACGGCCAGCCGCACAAAACCGCGTCCGACACCAACCACTATCTGCAAGGGAGCGACGCGCCTGATTTCAACCCCGGCTCCGATCAGTACCTCTGGCTCGAAATACAACTCGCCGATGCCCAGCGGACGAGCCACTTCACTTTCGTGCAGTACCACCACACGGCGTATGGCTCCGGGCCGCACAGCATCCCGTTCGGCCAGCCCGGCTTTTCAGAACAGTCGGGGATTGCCACGCGCGTGTTGCAGCCGCTGCTGATGCGCTACGGCGTGGACGCGGTCTTCTCCGGCCACGACGAAATGATGGAACGATCCTTGGTACCGGGAACGGAAGTCCTGCCCGACGGCACGACCCGCGCGCACGCCATCCACTATTACGATGTGGGCGTCGGCGGCGATGGCCTGCGCGGTCCGTCGCTGGGCTTCGACAATCCGTTCCGCAAGTTCCTCGCTCACGAAAACGCGCCGGAGGTCTGGAGCGGCCGGCAGCTCGTCTCTGGCGGCAAGCATTACGGGCACCTTGAAGTCAACGTGTCGCCAGACGCAAGAGGGCAGTGGCAAGCCATGTTCACCCCGGTGCACGTGTTCCCCCTCCTCGACACCGCGGACAAAGTGGTCGGCTGGGAGCGGCGAACGTATGACGATCTGGTCACGCTCATTGCCCCGTGAACAAATTGACAGTGGAGTGGGTCCTGGCTACATTCGATCCTGTTCTTTTCTTGTTCGTCTTTTCTCCCAAGAATCGGAGATTCCTCACGTACTTGTTTTCTTTGTAACCTTCTTTCGGAGGTCGCTGACATGCGAGCTGCACATCGGTCGGGCTTTACTCTGGTGGAATTGCTGGTCGTCATCGCCATCATTGGCATCTTAGTCTCGTTGCTCTTGCCCGCGGTCCAGGCTGCACGAGAGGCGGCGCGGCGAATGGAATGCGGAAACAACCTCAAGCAGATCGGACTGGCGTTGCACAACTATCACGGCACATACAACACGTTTCCTCCTGGGTACGTGGCCAAGATTCCGAACAACATTACATCTTCGGAAGCGGGCATGTGGGCTTGGGGGACGCTCGTCCTGCCGTTTGTCGAACAGACCCCGTTGTTTGATGTGTTGGACCCGCGAGGGGCTCGCACGCCGGTTACCGCGGCGGCGACTCCCGTTGGACTTGTCGCTCTGCAAACGCCACTGAAAGCTTTCCGGTGCCCCAGCGATACAGGTCCCCGCCTGAACAATTACGACAATACTTGTTCGGGTGAGGAAATGAACGGTAGCGACTATTCTCGTTTCATCACGGACGGGGCCGGAAAGATTGCGATCGCCACGTCGAATTATGTCATGTGCGCGAATGCCGGGGACAGCACGACCCCGGCCGTTTTCCCTTCTCAATATGGTCCTGCGTTGGGTGTCGGGTTCCAGAACTCCAATATTGGATTTCGGGATATTACGGATGGGACCAGCAACGTATTCTGCGTTGGTGAAAGAGCCTGGAGGTTCCACACCCTGATCGCGGGTGCCGGAACGATCTATGCAATCAGCGCGAGCCCGTTGGCGAATATCGACCAGGGGCCCAGTTGGAATGTCAAGAGTGCCGGGACAAACGTCCTTTCAATTACCTACGACGGGCCGAATTACAGTCGTGGCAATCGGCCGCATCAAGGCCGGGCTTTCAACAGCATTCACCCGGGTGGGCTCCAATTCGTTCTGTGTGATGGGTCCGTTCGCTTCATCAGCGAGACCATCGATCAGAGAAAAGGGACCGTCAGCACGCCACCCTATCCGGAAGACATCGTCACTCACACCTACGGAAGGCTGGCTTGCCGAAATGACGGCAAACCGGTCCTCGGTGAGTACTAGAGGGAATCGCGCCGGGCTGTGCCTTCGTGGCCGCGTCTCTCCGAGACGCGCGGCCCCCGAAGTAAACCG
>CAZFLF010000765.1:0-4149 GCA_964519825.1 uncultured Pirellulaceae bacterium
GGAGACCACAATCCGTCGAGCCACCCAGAGTTGTTCCGCGAGTTGACCGATTACTTCGTCAGCACCGGATTCAACGTACGCGAATTGTATCGCATGGTGGCCAGCACGCAGGCATATCAGCGGACCAGTCGCAACTCCGCCGAAAAGTCGCCCCCTCCCGAATGGTTTGCGCAAATGGCGGTCAAGACACTCACCGCGGAGCAGTTGTTCGATTGCTTGGATCGAGCGTTGATGCAGCAGTCGGGTGAAACTCCTGCGTTCCTGCCGGCAGCACGGGGTATGTTTGACCCGCGCCGATTGGCCTTCGCCGCCAAAATGCAAATGCGGGGACAAAACGCCACGGAGTTTGATGCGGGGGTCTTGCAGGTGCTAACGCTGCTCAACGGCAACGAGACCGACGCGGCAACGAATCTCGAACAAAGCGCGCTCCTCGCTGGACTCGAAGCCCCGCTGTTCAACGACGAAGATCGCATCGACACGCTGTTCTTGGCGACCTTGACGCGCCGGCCCGCGGCAGCGGAACGCTCGCACTTCGTTGAGTATGTCCACCGCGGCGGTGCGACCGACAACTCCAAGGAGGCGTTGAGCGACGTTTTGTGGGCGCTGCTCAATAGTGCGGAATTCGGCATGAATCATTGAAAGATGTCACATGCGCACGGAATGGAAAATACTTCTGATACTCCTTTTTCCACTGCTTGCCGGTCTCGTTATCTCGTTGATTGTCGGTGTGACAAGCTCGGTTGTACCGAAGACGGCGCACACCGTTCCAGACGACGTCCAACCGAGCGCCAGACCAAACCCAGACGCCGATCCGTCCAAGACACCAACAATTCCCCAGACAGCGAGCGATGATCATCCCGCAAAAGTTGGCGCTGGCGAGAAACTCATTCCGGAAACGACAACCGCCGATGCCGATGAGCAGTCCAAAGATAAGCCGTCCCAGGACAAGAAGTCTGAACCACGAGCTGCTGACGTAGCCGCCGTGTCCACCGTGCAGACCGAGACCACCGTTGTTCCAATCGCCGGTTCGGGATCAAACAGCCAAGTGTCGTCGGCGGTCGGGGTCACGACGGTAGTGAAAGGAAGCGAATCGGAAGGCGGGGCAAAAGCCGCTGGGCCCCATGAGCGATTTCTGGTGCTGACTCCCGGCGGACCGGTTGTCATCGATCTAGTGATCATGCTCCAAGGCGCGGGGTACGAAAGCGCGCTCGCACGGTTGGTGGATGAAGCGCTCAAGGTCGCGGACGAAGATGGCGATGGCAAGGCTACTTGGAAAAGCGCCGTCGAGAATCCGAAATTCCGTTCCGGCCAGTTCGGCAACTTAGTCGCGGACACCGATGAAGAACGCGAGCAGCTAGTTCGACTTTACGACTCCGACCGCGACGGCTTGGTCGACCGCGAGGAACTTCCACGCTTTCTGACGCGTAATTCCGGAGGCGGTCGATCGTTCTCCTTGCGCAGTTCCAACGAATATCGGTCCAGCAATCGGGCCCGGTCTCCGACACGATTGCTCCTGGATGCCGATCGCGACGGGGTGCGCGATGGTGCGATCACGACGGAACAGATGGACGCTGCCCCCGCCACGCTGCTGAACCGCGACGCGGACGACGATGAGGTCGTCGTTCTGGCTGAGCTGAAGGATTCCATCGACAACATGGCCGCGCCGGCCACGATGATTTCCAATCGACGCCGTACCAACGAACCGGACACCGCCGTGTGGCTAACGAACCCATCCGTCGACCTGAGCAAACGCTGGGGGATGGTGCAGTTCCTGCTGCAAGAACTGTATTCCTACGGGGAAAAAATTCGATTGGCGGATTGGCCGCTGACGCCGGAATTGTTCCGGCACGTCGACGCTGACAGCGACGGTACACTAGTGCGGACCGAGCTGGCGAAGTTGCTCGATGTGCCGGCGCACCTCGTGATCGAAGTGATGTTTGACGGAGCCACCGAACAAGATCGCGGTCCGCGGATTAAGCTCCGGCAGTTGTCCTCGGAACTGGCCGCGTTGAAGCCGTCCGTGCGGGAATTGCCCACGCGATTGTCGTTACAGCTGCCGGACGTGGAGCTGGAGTTCTTTGTCAACGAGGACCCGTCGCTATCCAATGCCGCGCAGGCCGCCAAGACTCAGTTCATGGCGTTGGATCGGGACAAGAACGGCTATCTGGAAAAGAGTGAAGTGCCGGAACAACTCCCCGGAATGGATGCGACTTTCGAATCGTTCGACGCGAACGGCGACGGCAAAGTGTACGAACCCGAGGTTGTGGCTTATCTGGAGCAACGCGGCGCCGTGGCTCGCTCGCAGGTCCGCGCGCGAGTCGCCGATCAAGAAGACGCCTTGTTCACGGCGCTCGATACCGACGGCGACGGGCGGTTGAATAGCCGCGAGATTCGGGAGACTCCCGCGCGGTTGCGAGCGATCGATCGCAATGGCGACGGCATTCTGCAATCGCATGAGATTCCCGGCAGCATGGTGGTCGGATTCGTGCGTGGCAACTCGCAGCAGGACGCCCAATTTTTTTCCGGGCCCGCGCCAGCGCCGATGCCTCAAGACGCGACGATCCCGCGCTGGTTTCGCGGTATGGACGCGAATTCCGACGGTGAAATCAGCCGCCGGGAATTCTTCGGAGATCAGGACCAATTCAACCAGATCGACGTGAACCACGATGGGTTTATCTTGCAAGCGGAAGCCGCCATGCAGAAATGACCAAGTTCGAATGACCAATGACCAAGGAGAATGACCAAATCCCAATGACCAATGACCAAGCAGAAATGACCAAGTTCGAATGACCAATGACCAAGAATTACGAACTATCGAAGAACTGCCAACCTAGCGAGATTTCCGGTTTGGTCATTGGTCATTCGAACTTGGTCATTTCTGCCCGGTCATTTCTGTCAGGTCATTTCTCCAAACTTCTCCAGAGATACCAGCTCGCCACGCTCGCGAACGGTCGCCAGGGCTCGGCGATCGCATGCGTTTCGTGCCGCTTGGGGAGATCTGGCAAGCCGTACAGATTGCGGACCGCGCTGCGAATTCCGAAGTCATCGACGGGCAGCACATCGAGCCGCCCCAGGGAAAAGATCAGCAGCATCTGCGCGGTCCACGGTCCGATCCCTTTGACCTGCGTCAATTCCTCGATGACCGCTGCGTCGTCCATGCGGCCGAAACTGGCGAATCGCACCTCGCCACGCGAAGTCTTCTCAGCAAGGTCGTGTAGATAGCCGGCCTTTTGTCGTGAAAGACCCAACGATCGTAGCTCATCGACATTGAGATTTGCGAGTTCCTCGGCCGTGATCTGATTGGCCAGTCGATCCCGTAACCGACCGAAGATAGCCCGCGCCGCATGTCCGGAGACTTGCTGCGAGACGATGGAATGCACCAGCGTTGCGAACCGATCCTTCTTCAGTTTCAACGTGCACGGGCCAACTCGGTCGATCACATTGCGGAGCGCGCGATCGCGTCTACGCAAGTGAATCGTGGCGTCGGCAAATCGGTCATCTCGGGCTCTCACGGTTTGTTCTCCAAGGCTGACCTCGCTCATCAAGGAGATCCTGGCCAACACTGTACACAACAAAACCGTTTTTAACTCTCCATAAGGACAGTGGGTAATAGATGGGGGGTAAAAAAAGGGGAGCGGAATTCATTTTTTACCCCCCATCTATAACCCACTTCGATCAACCGGGACCACCAACCGCACTGCGATCTTGTCGCATGCGTCGTGTGCCTCGCCCTTGGTGGGTCGCAGGAAGGGCCTATAATACCGTTGGACTGTCAGTTCGCTCGCAAATCGAGGCATCGCATGGCCACGGTACTTGAACAACCCGCCCATTCGTTGGGACCGTACAAATCTTTGGACAACGAAACGCTGGCCAGACGCATTCAGGCGGTCCGGGAACAGCTTGGTTCGCGGTTGCTTATCCTGGGTCATCACTATCAGCAGGACGAAGTGATCGCGCTCTGCGATTTGCGTGGCGACAGCTACCAGCTCAGCCAGATGGCGGCTTCCAGTAGCGATTGCCGGCAGATTGTCTTCTGCGGCGTGCATTTCATGGCCGAGACCGCTGATATTCTGGCCAACCGTCCGGAAAAGTTAGCCGAGCGTGGCGGCGAACGCGTTCCGGTCGTGCTCCCCGATATGGCCGCCGGCT
>CAZFLF010000766.1:0-4148 GCA_964519825.1 uncultured Pirellulaceae bacterium
GCTTGGCGTCGGCAGGCTTGGCGTCGGCAGGCTTGGCGTCGGCAGGCTTGGCGTCAGCGGGCTTCTGTTCGGCCGGTGCGGCTGCTTCGGCTGGCTTGGGAGTTTCGGTCTTGGCCGGCGATTCCTGCGATTGGAGAAGGGACACGGCGCCGGCCAACAACCACACAATCGCACACACTACGGCGTTTCGATTCATGAAATTCCTCTTTCCATCCAGCCAATCGTTGCGGTCCACGTGGTCCGCGCACCGATATTCGGCTCTACCCTAGAAACCGTTTGGCGCGAAAGCAAGCGTCACAGGAATAGCGCGACATACATCAGATACGCGAGCCAGACCATGAACAGTGCAATCGACGCGATCAGAAACAGTAAACTGCGACGCGGAGGTTGTGGTGGGCGCGATGGACCTTGATCCCGGGGCTTCGCGGATCGTTGCGAATGCGAATCCTCCGCCATGGATTTCCGTTTACGGGTCGCGGACATGTTGCTCCATCCGTTGATCGGAATGCGGTGAAACTGGGTTCTCGGTCATCATCACGCCACAGACATTGTAACCGGCACATGGTGATTTGTGGCCAAAGTGGCAGCAGCCGATAACGGCGGTTCTGGGTGTCGTAGCTGCCTGAGTTAAAGTGTTTTGCCGCGCCACCCGCCTTGGCCTTAGCGGTGGATCGGCCATAATTGTGACACTCGATTGAATCTGAAATCTCCAATCTCGCCCGACTATGCCGCTTGTCACGATTCGCGATCTATATATCCGCTACCGCGGGCCGGCATTGTTGGACGGGGTCAGTTGCATGATCGAGCCCGGCCAGCGGATTGGATTGCTCGGTCGTAACGGATCGGGCAAAACGACATTGATGCGCCTGCTGTGCGGCGACGTCGACCCGGATCGCGGGGAAGTGATCGTTTCACCTGGGGCCACGCTGGCATTTCTACCCCAGGATGTGCCGCAGCATTTGCGCGGGACCATTCGCGAAGTTGTCGCTCAGGGAGTGCGCCCCAATCGGCTTGCCGAAGAACACGATTCGGAGTGGCAGGGTGAGCAGCAAATCAAGCAGATCCTCTCGCGGATGAATCTCGATGGAACGCAAATCTTCGAGGTTTTGTCGTCGGGCATGAAGCGGCGAGTGCTGTTGGCGCGGGCGCTGGTATCGGGGCCGGATCTGTTGTTATTGGACGAGCCCACGAATCATCTGGACATCGAAGCCGTAACGTGGCTCGAGGATTTTTTGAGTCGCTGGAACACTACGTTGATGTTCATCACGCACGACCGCATGTTCCTGCGCAGGCTGGCCACCCGCATCCTGGAAATCGATCGCGGCCGGCTATTCGATTGGTCGTGCGACTACGACACGTTCTTGCTACGCAAAGCGAACGCTCTGGCCGGCGAGGAAAGCCAGAATGCCCTGTTCGACAGAAAGCTGGCCGAAGAAGAAGTTTGGATTCGCACCGGCATCAAAGCTCGGCGGACTCGAAATGAAGGCCGAGTCCGGGCACTGGAAGAAATGCGCCGCGTGCGACGCGACCGACGCACTGTCACGGGAAAAGTTCAAATGGAAATCCAGCACGGGCAGCGAAGCGGAGACCTGGTGGTCGATGTCGACAACGTCTCGTTTGCCTACGCTGGCCTGCCGATCCGGGCGAATTCCCTGGACTCTGCCGAGAATTCCCTCCCGTCTCCCGAGTCACCCTCCCAGCCAAAGTCGGTTGAACGTCCGATCCTCCGAAACTTTACGACCACGATCATGCGTGGCGACAAGATTGGAATCATCGGCCCGAATGGTGCCGGCAAGACAACGCTGCTCAGAATCTTGCTGGGACAGTTGCCACCGCGGCAAGGAAAAGTGCGATTGGGAACAAATCTGCGAATTGCTTACTTTGACCAACTGCGCCAGCAATTGGACGACGACAAGACTGTCCAGGAAAACGTCGGCGACGGCTATGAATCCATAACGATCGGTGACCAAACTCGGCACGTGATTGGTTACCTCCAGGATTTCCTGTTCAGTCCGGAACGTTCGCGAACGCTCGTGCGGTTTCTTTCGGGGGGCGAACGCCATCGCGTGTTGCTGGCACGATTGTTCGCAAAACCGGCCAACGTCATTGTGCTCGACGAACCAACCAACGACCTCGATACCGAGACGCTCGAATTATTGGAAGAACGGTTGGTGGAGTACGAAGGGACTGTACTGTTGGTCAGCCATGATCGGGCATTCTTGAACAACGTCGTGACTAGCACCATCGTGTTCGAGGACGACGGCGTGAAAGAGTATGTTGGCGGCTACGACGACTGGTTGCGTCAAAGACCGCCCCGGACCATGGAGTCACCAAGTTCTGCTCGCGACAAGAGCAACAGCGCAGCGCCACAAACTTCCACCACGACTGAGCTGGGCGCCGAGGGCACAACCCCGCCCAAGAAACGACGCCTGACCTTCAAGGAGCAACAGGAGCTGGCCGCCTTGCCTGCAGCAATCGAGCAACTGGAGTCGGGCATTTCCGCGTTACACGACGCGATGGCCCAGCCCGGCTTTTACCGCCAACCGGGCGACCAGATTGCCCGTGAGCAATCCCGCCTCAAAGACCTGGAACGGCAACTCGCCGCGGCATTCAAACGTTGGGAAATGTTGGATTAGCGATCCCAGATCCGATTTTGCTCGGTTCTGCGTTTTCGGCCGGCTTGAATGCTTTGCCAAACAAGAACCGGTCACACGACCATTGTCCTGGACCGGTGAAAAAAAGAAGGATGGCGGAAGCCAAGTAAACGGCTGCCAATTCAAATGAATCTTGGCCGGGCTTACCGACAAACGGGTGGCCCTCCGGTAAGTGGACGATGGTCAGGGCACCGACCATAGTGGCCGCTATTGCGAGACATGCGATCGGCGTCAAACAGCCAAGGATCAATGCCAGGCCACCGCCAAATTCGGATACCGCCGCCAGTAATAGGAGCGGCCCAGGAATGGATGATTCTGGACCCATCCAGGTAAAGGGAGATTGAATCTTCGGCCACCCGTGAAACAGGAAAGCTGTGCCCATCACTAATCGAAACAAAAGGAGAGCGACAGATCCACCGCTTCCCAACGATTCAGTATTGATACAACATTTCATGGTAGGCACTCCCTTCAGAAAGCAATTCCGAGGTACCACCCTGTTTGCTATCCGTGCCTTTTTTGCCAAGCGTTCTCCCGGCGTTTTTTTCGGGCTTGGCTGATTGCTTGTGGATTGATTCACTCAGCTGTTTTTGTGGGGTACTTCGATTCCCAACGCAGTCGCCAAATCGATCTGGTGCTCTTGTTCATTGACCAGGATTTCACGGATGTGCTCGGCCATCGCGTACTCGCCAATTTCTTCACACTGTCGTACTCGCTCTCGATAGTGCCCAATTGTTTCCGTCTCATTGGCTAGGTCGGCGCGTAGCATCTCCTTTGGATCTTGCGTGATTTTCACTGGTTTGGGCGTTGCGGTCGGAGTGCCGCCCAAGTAGTCGATCTGCTTGGCGATCGTGATCGCATGCGCTAGTTCTTCTCCCGCATGTTTCTCCAGTTCGGCAGCAATCGACATGTACATGGCGCCCTTTAACATTTGGGAATAGATCACGTACGCGATGATTGCCTGGTACTCTCGCGCGAGGTCCTCGTTCAGCAGTTGAGCCAACTCGGACCGCGATATTTGAGGTGCCTTTGTGGGGCTGCCATCTTCCCCAATCGTCTTGGGCGTTCGCTGTTTAGTAGCCATGAGTCCCCTTTAGGTAACCAATAAACCAAACACGCTTTTTTTAGGGCGGCTAATTTGAAGCAAACGGGATGCCACCAATCGGAAGCTGCAATCCGAACGGTGGTAACCGACAGCCACTTGTCACAAGAGAATTCCATTACGATTGAACGGCCGCCTGAAGGTGCTTCCGAATCGGCTTTGCGTACTGGCTTGGACGGCAGCCGTCTCAAGCCGTGGACGCTGCTGAACTTTCGATCGATCGAGCAGTCGTGGTTGACCAGGGACCGTATTGATCTCTCGCCGATCAAACGCCGGCCAGGGAGTTTTTGGGTGGCGCCGTACCACCACTTCCCGATTGATCGAGACAGAGTGTCGAAGAGGGCTCACGCCAAGGCGCAAAGACGCAAAGAGCATGGCTGCGAGCAACTGTTCAT
>CAZFLF010000767.1:0-4145 GCA_964519825.1 uncultured Pirellulaceae bacterium
ATTCGTACGCACCGACGGAAGGCACGCCGCGATAGTCATTGTAGCCGTCCATGTGGACGCCCGACTTGCCGGATACGGCCGCGGCGGCTATCTCCGTCAGCGGCAATTCGGCCCGCCGCACTTGCGGGCGAAAACCTCGCTTCATATTGCCGCCGGGGTCGCGAATCGAGATGCTGAGGATCGAGTGCGAGTGCTCCGTGTCGGGCAGCAATCCGAGCAGGATCAAATCCTCGTCGAACCGGCTGTTGGAAACCATTAAGCCCGACTTGTCAAAGGCGTAGGTCTCGCCCGTCTGGCCGATGCGACCGAGTTGAAGGATGCGGGTGAATTCGCGCTCCGGCCGGATGCGGAGGGCCAGGGCAGCGACAACCTGAAAGTTGGCGTCGCGGATCGGAGCACAGACGAACATCGTGGGCACGCCGTTCCGCGTGCGCCCAAACTCATCCTTCATTAAGACGACGCTAGGAAAGGGTGGACTGATGATCGTCTGGCCATCGAGCGCGCGGGTCAGGAACGACTCGTACTGAGGGATCGTTTGGCCTATCAGCTCAATATTGGATGAGGAGAGGATCTTCTGGTGCTTATCGGCCAGCAAGAAGCTCACGAACTGGTGTGAAGACATGCCCGGGCCTAACTCTTGCGCCAGGCGGGCATGCAGCGCCGCTAAGCGAGCGCGGCCGGATGTTGTCGTTTGTGTTTCTGGTTGAGGCACGGCATCGTCCGTAATCGGCGGCTGCGAGGCCGTGAGGATTTCCGCCGCCGCGGCGCGAATCTGCTGGTCGTTGGCCAGCGATTCGGCGTTCGCCTCTTGCACCGCGAGCCACGTTTCGAGCATCGATCGTTCGACGCTCAATAGCGTTTGCAGCCCGGACCGCAGGTTCTCCTTCATCGTCTGTTCGATGGCCGAACTGACGGCCCAGCCGATCGCCGCGAGAAGGACGACGGCGATGATTGGCCAGATCCATAACTGCTTCTTCAGGAACAGCCGGGTGCGGGTGACAGTGCGGCCGACCGACGTGTTGCCGAACGTCATGTGAGCCTGAACCTGGTCGGCCGTTTGCCGGACAGGGCGGAACCAACGCGTGAGCCAGGAGAACATGGTGCGCCATGAGCAATGGGAGCGAAAATGACCGTTATTCCACGATAATTACTGACTCGCCGGCCCGATAGAGCCGCCGCAATCCGCAATCGATCAACGGGCGTGCGTTGGTTAGATTCGGAGCGAAGTCACCCGCTCGGTCGTTTAACCGCAAGCCGCAGGCGTGCGCGCTGGCAGTGTGGTGCGCCGCTCCGCGTCGCAATTCACCACGCGGAGCGGCGCGCTACTCTACAACACGCACGCCTGCGGCTTGCGGTTAAACGATCGAAGACATCGTCCGGATCCTCATCAAGAAGTGGACCAAAGTCCAATAGGAGCCGTATTTCGATAGCCGTCATTTGATTGCGCGGTTCGCCGTCAAGCAGATGCTGGGAACGCACCGCCGCCCGCTCGACCCTGATCGGCGCGGAGAACTCGACCGTTTCGTGCTGCTTATTGCCACGGACCATCAACAGGCGCAGACACATCGCCGCACGCGCATCCCCATTGATCCGGCACGCAAAGTGATTGGCACGCTCCGCGGCCAAACCGCCATGTGACGCCAAAGCCGATCCAATAGCTCTCCACGGATACCCTGGTTGTCGCGAACTGGTCGGTGTTGCGAAACATTCCGCCGGCGAACAGGTCAAAGTCGATGCCCGGAAGCACGTCGTGCATGCTGACGCCGCCCGTCATGCGGTGTTGTGAAATGGCGGCGAATTGTCCTTGGACGTACCGGAGAGCCGGCAAACCGTCGGGGAGCGGAACGCCACCGATCGAGGTGAGGGTCGCGTCGCGCATCGGGTCGCTGTTGTAAGCATAGCCCGCGCGGAGCCGTTGTCGCGGATTCACGGCGTACTGTGCTCCAAATTGAAAGACGGTTTGGTCCTTGTAAATGGCCTCCAGAAAGTCGGCGTCACTATTGATGATGTAAAGTACATCCATCGCGAGGAGCAGGCGCCCATCCATCAAGCTGCTGTTGGCCACACCGAAGCCGATATTGGCCGGGTGGTCGAAGCGGACGTCTTGGGAAATACCTCCGGGAAACAAAGCGGCATCATCGAACTTCTGGTTCTTCTTCGAGTGGTAGTAGAAGCCAAGCGATGTGTCATCGCGGAGAGCGTAGTTCACGCCCAGAGTTCCCCGCAGGGAATACGTAGGGACCATTCCCCCCAGATCGACAAAGGGTCCGTCGAGAAAGGAGCTGCCGACAACGACTGCCGCTCCCACCGAGAGTTGGTCCGTAATCGCGACTATCGGCTGACTCGATTAACAAGTTCGGAGAAATCGTTTGAGGCGGAATCACCAAGCCGCCCGTTATCGCTTCCGCGCAAGGACCCGAAATCGTTCGAGAAATGTTCGGACCTTCTTGACAGGAAAATTGAGGACAGGAAAACCGGGCGCGAATCAGAACGCACCCTCCCACTCTGTCACTTCAACGGTCCGATTAATCATTGGTTTGATGGAGAAGCTCCGATCCGCTTTGGAGCGCAGGCATCTCAATCGCCCTACCGAATGGGAATTTGACGCGACTTGAATGTGTGCGGTCCCGAATTCATCGAACCCGCAAACAGGACAGAGAAACTTCCAATCGCCAAACAGGCGGTAATGAATCCACCGACGACTATTCCCTCACTTCTAGAAATGGCGATTACCTGGCTGCACTTTCTCAGTTCGCAGTTTTTACGTCGTAGCACCAGATGACGCCGAAGTCACGAAGGTACAAGCGACCATTGGAAACGACGGGGTACGTCCAAGCTTGGGACCGGCCGCGATCTGGTTGACCCGGCGGCGTAAAGCGTCCCTTTTCGCGATAGGCCTCTGGAGTTGCTTCGACGAGCGCGACGTCGCCCCTTTCGCCATGCAAATAGAGTCGGCCGTCGGCAAAGCAAACCGAGCCAGCCCCGACCGAGCGATCCTGCCATTTCATTTCACCCGTGGCGAACTTGGCGCACAGCAGTCCTCCGGAGTTGGTAGTGCCATAGAGGTAGTCACCGATCTTGACCGAACCGCCAATGGACGTCGGGAGCTTCGGGTTAAAATACTCCTCGATGGCTTCGACGGTACCTTGGTTGACATTCAGCTTCACCAACGCCCCACCACTTTTTCCCGCGGACGAATACACGAAGTAATCATGAACCACAGGAGTTGGAATGTTGGCTGGACTCCCCTCGGCGGTCTTATTGTACCGCCACAGGAATTTGCCGGTCTTCGCATCGACTCCGACAACACCCTTGCCCAGGAATTGTACGTACTGCTTGATTCCACCGGCCTCGACTACGACTGCGGACGCATAGCCCGCCTCGTCCCCGCCTGGAACGATTGACTGCCACAAAACGTCGCCGGTTTGCTTATTCAACGCGACCAGCGTCGCCTTTTCACCGCCGGGGGTGCAAACCAGCACATTTTCGTCAATCAGTGGCGACTCGGCATAGGCCCACCTGCCTGGCTGACCGCCGAATTCTTTACGCACGTTTTTTTGCCACCGCACCTTTCCGGTTCCCTTATCAAGGCAGGCTAAATCTCCATCCGATCCGAGCACAAAAATCAATTCACCGTCAACCGTTGGCGTGGATCGAGCGCCGGGATACGGCGGCTGTTGATCGGGGTTTCCCACTTTGCCGATTCGCGTCGACCACACCAGTTTGCCGTCTTTGATCTCGCGAGCCTGCGCCGACTCATTCTCTGTCCCTTCATTACTCAATAAATACAGCCGCTCGCCAACCACGGCCGGAGTCGAATATCCCAAACCGACGTCCTTAACCTGCCAAAGCAGCTTGGGACCATCCTTCGGCCACTCCTGCAGCAGCCCCTTTTCTTGCGAGATTCCGTTGCGTTGCGGACCTCGCCACTGCGGCCAATCAGCAGCAACCAAAATGAAGACACCGAGAACAACAGCCACAAGCATCCTGAATTGCGGTTTCATACGTCGGCTCCAATGACTTTTTCGCGGCTTAGGTTGAGTCAGGTCGATCGATTTCACTGCGGCGTTATTATGCCGGTCGCACCCACGAAATTTCAACTCCACTGGGCTGCCTGCACCAATTCCTAATGCAGCGAAGCCAAA
>CAZFLF010000768.1:0-4144 GCA_964519825.1 uncultured Pirellulaceae bacterium
TGTACTCTTCGATCGCGTGCAGCCGCTTGGCCGCGTTGGGCGTGACATGCTTGTGCGGATCGACGAGCAAATAGCAGTACGCGCGATGTTTGTAGCGCCCGACTCGGCCGCGAAGTTGGTGCAGGTCGGCCAGTCCATATCGATCGGCTTCGTCGATGAAGATCGTGTTGGCGTTGGGGATATCGAGGCCACTTTCCACGATCGTGGTGGCGAGCAACAGGTCGAAGCGGTGCGCGACGAAATCAATCATGACGCGCTCGAGATCCTCCTCGTGCATCTGGCCGTGACCGATCTCAATCTTCGCCTCCGGAACGATCATCCGCAGTTTTTTCGCCACCACCTCGATGTCTTCCACGCGGTTGTGGACGAAGAAAATCTGTCCGCCGCGGTTCAGCTCGCGGAGCACTGCATGGCGGATTAACTCGTTGTTGAACCGTGTGACTCGGGTCTCGACGGCCACGCGCTCTTCCGGGGCGGTCTCCAGATTCGAGATGTCGCGCACGCCGACGAGACTCATGTGCAGCGTGCGCGGGATCGGCGTCGCGGTCATGGTCAGGATATCGACGGTGCTGCGCAGAGCTTTCAGTCGCTCCTTCACTTCGACTCCGAAGCGCTGCTCTTCGTCGAGGATGACCAGGCCGAGGTTGTGGAACTGAACGTCGCGCGACGCGAGACGATGCGTGCCGATGACGATTTCGACTTGGCCGGCGGCCAGCTTGCCAATGATTTGGCGCTCCTCGGCCGTCGAACAAAAGCGGCTGAGCCGCGCGATGTCAAACGGGAATTCGGCGAACCGTTCACGAAACGTATGGTAATGCTGTTCGGCGAGGATCGTGGTCGGGACGAGGATGGCGACTTGATAGCCGTTGTCGACCGCTTTGAACGCGGCCCGCATCGCCACCTCAGTCTTGCCGAAGCCGACGTCGCCACACAACAGCCGATCCATGGGCTTGGTCAACTCCATATCGGTCTTGATCGCCTGAATGGCGACGAGCTGGTCGGAGGTTTCCGTGTAGGGGAACGAGGCGTCGAACTCGCGTTGCCATTCCCCGTCGGGTCCGAACGCAATGCCGGGTCGGCTCAGCCGTTCGGCTTGGAGTTGCAACATCTCGGCCGCCATGTCCAGCACGGCGGTCTCCGCGTCCTTCTTATGTCGCAGCCAGGTTTGCCCGCCGAGCTTCGCCAGCACCGGCCGGCTCTTGGCCCCGCCGACGTATTTCTGCACGAGATCGATTTTCGACGCCGGGACATACAGCTTCGTCCCTTCCGCGAATTCCAGTTTCAGGTGCTCCTCGATGTGTCCTTTCTTGTCGAGTAGTTCGATCCCGCGATATCGTCCGATGCCATGAGCGAGATGGACGACCAGATCCCCTGCGCGCAGGTCGAGGAAGCTGTCGATCGCCTTGCCCAATCTCCGGCGCGGCAATCGCCGCACGTCACCCCGGTGAAACAGCTCGTTGGCCGAGATCACGATCGTGTGTTCGTCGACGAGGCGAAAGCCCTGCCGCAACTGGCCAGTGACATAATGCAGGTGGTTTTGTGCGGCGAGTCCTGTCTGGCCAAACAACTCCACCAGCCGCGCGACCTCCGCCTCACGCGGCGAAACGACGATCACATCTTGTCCGGTCCCGATGTGCTCCAGTTCCTCTTTCACGCGGCCGATATCGCCGCTGAAGCGCTCGACCGATTCGATCCCGAACCGGCACACGACCCCCAGCTCGCCGCGAGCGAGCTGCGACGCGGTCGCCACACCGTAGCTCTGCAGAGACTGGAGCACCGACGAGACACTATGCAGCGATTCCGGATGTTGGAGCCGCTCGAGATAGTGTTTCCCTTCGAACTCGATCTGCTCCGGCTCGGCGAGCAGCCACCACGTATCGGGGGGCATGAAGTCGGCGAAGTGGGCCTCGGTCGCGCGGATCGGTTCGAGCGTCGTAACTTCGACACTGGTGAGCGGCGCGAGACTCCGTTGGGACGCGACGTCAAACTGCCGGATCGATTCCACTTCGTCGCCGAATAACTCGATCCGCACGGGCTGCGTCCAGTCCGGCGCGAAAATGTCCAGAATCCCGCCGCGCAGCGAGAACTCACCCGGAAGTTCAATGGCGGTTGTGCGATGAAAGCGTTGGGTCGTCAGCCACCGTAGCCATTCCTCGACTTCGATTCGCTCGCCGACCTGCACGCGCCGCGATCCACGCGCAATCGTGTCGCGGGCCGGCACCGGTTGCAGCAGTCCATGGATACTGGTGATTACCAGTCGCACGTCGCCCGGTTCGTGCAGCAATCGCTTCAACAGCCGCAGTCGATCGCCGGCGACCTCATCCAAAACAACCCGTTCGGACAACTCGTTTTCCCAAGCGGGAAACCGGAGGCTGGATACCGACGAGAACAGCTGGCAATCCTCGACCAGCGTGTCGACATCGTCCAATTTCGGGCAGACCAACACCACCGGTCCGGAAGCCTTTTCGGACAGCGTCGCGGCCAGCAGCGCGCACGACGATCCCAGAACTCCGTCGAAGGTGACGCGGCCATGAGCGTGTAAAGCCGCGAGCGCTTCGGCGAAGTTCGCGACGGAGGCCAATCGTTGCGGCAGTCGGCGAACCAAATCGGACCCGACCGCCGGGGAAACGGTGCTCATGGAATCAGGGGATTCTACGGTCCGCACGGATTTGCAAGAAGGCAAAATAATTCAGTTTGCCTGGCCAACGGCAATTCCTGAACAAAAAATCCCAATGCTGTGATGAATCCCAGCATTCCAAAGTTCGGCAGCCATGTGCCACTTGGCAACCTCCCGCGATAGAATCCCGACTCGTTGAGATCGAGGCCGGTAAGGGAGCCAATACGATGGCGGAACTGGTGTGGTATTACGCACGCGGAGACGTAGAGCGCGGGCCGTTCACGTTGCCGCAGATCAGGGCCTTGGCCAACGCAAGCAAGTTGCGGCCGGATGATTTGGTCTGGAAAGAGGGAATGGAGAATTGGACGGCCGCCCGCGACGTCGCGGAACTCTTTCCCGCGGCTGGTTTGATCGGCGATCAATCCGGTTCCAATGGCTCGGACAACTCCGTCGATGCAAGATTAACTCCTACCGAGCTAGCTGCCAAAACCTCGTTCGCATTGGCAGGCGAAATGCGCGACGTCCTGCAACGCATCATGCGAGTGTTGGCGCTGCTGGGAACCTTACTAGTCGTCGGAACGTCCGGTTGTGAATCGCTGAGTGAACGACGAGTCAGTCGGCTTGCCGCGATCGCGGAAATGAGAACTCTCGAGCAGTCAGCGACTGCGCAGGAAGAAAAACTGGTCGCGAACCGAGCAGCGCTGGAACATCAAGCCTCCGCCTTCGTCCGCGGCGTCGCGCTGCAGCTGGGCTTGCTGGTGCTGTTAGTGGGAGCAATTGGGCTCATGGTGCTTGCCGATCGGTACGAACGCTGGCTGGGGGTCGGAATGATCTTGGTCGTGATTTTTTCGGCACTTGGGACGTTTGCCCACAGGGGTTGACCGGCGCGCACTCGAAAAAATGAGACGAGACATGTAGGACGGGCACCTTGCCCGTCGTCGAGTATGTGACGGGCAAGGTGCCCGTCCTACCAACGAAGAGGCACTCTATGAGAACGAAGCGTTGTTTACTCAGTCGCTTGTTGATCCTGACAGCTTGTGTCTGGAGTGTCAGCATGGTGCCTTCCACGCCTGCCGCGGAACAGCGCACCAACGTTTTGCTGATCGTGGCCGACGACTTGGGATGGGCTGACCTGGGGTGCTACGGCAGTACGTTCCATCGCACCCCGAATCTCGATCGAATGGCGACGGAGGGAGTGCGTTTTGCTGAGGCTTACGCGGCTTGCCCCGTGTGTTCACCGACTCGTGCCGCGTTGATGACGGGGAAGTGGCCGGCGCGGCTCCATCTGACCGATTGGCTGCCGGGGCGCCCGGATCGTCCCGACCAAAGGCTCTTGCGACCTAATCTCCGTCAACAATTGCCGCTCGAAGAGACCACGCTTGCCGAAAAACTCCATGCCGCGGGGTACACGACTGGTCATATCGGCAAATGGCACCTTGGTGGGGAAGGATTTGAACCGCAGCGGCAGGGCTTTGACCTGAACATCGCCGGAGATCACACCGGCACACCTTTCAGTTATTTCGCCCC
>CAZFLF010000769.1:0-4139 GCA_964519825.1 uncultured Pirellulaceae bacterium
CAGGGACTTCATGAACAGCCCCGAGCCGTCGTCCCCGAAATCCAGCAGGAACCCCGCCCGCGTGAGACGCTCATACAGGTCGGCATCTCTCCTGGCGATTTCGTGATAGACGGGAATATGGAACGTGTGCATGATTCGATACGGGATGGAGGCGAACAGCAAATCGGCGATGTCTGTCGTGATGCCCGCCTTGACGGCCGAATCTGAATACAGAGGGCCTAACGCCAATTCCATGAGCGTGTCGGATTTGGCGACATGCGTCGATGAGCGTTGAATCATCGTGACGTCCGCCTCCTGCTCCCACAAAGCGGCACAAATGTCGTGAGCCGAATTGTTGGAGCCGAGCACGACGCACTTTTTGCCGTGGTAGTCGTCGACGCCGCGGAACTGACTGGAATGTAGTTGCGTTCCTCGGAACGTGTCGGCCCCGGGGATCTGCGGGACGTTCGGCATGCCGGACATGCCCGTCGCAAGGACCAAATCCCTGGGCCGGAGCACCACCGTCTCCCCTTCACGGTCGACGGTCACCGTCCAGTCTTGAGTGTCTTCATGATATTGAGCGCCGCGACATTCGGTGGAATGCCAATAGTTCAACTCCATAACTTTGGCGTACATCTCCAGCCAATCGCCAATTTTGTCCTTCGGAGAAAACACCGGCCAATGGTCAGGAAACGGCAGGTAGGGAAGGTGGTCATACCACACTGGGTCGTGGAGGCAGAGCGATTTGTAGCGATTCCGCCACGAATCGCCGGGGCGATTGTTCCTTTCAATAATGAGCGTCGGGACTTCCAGGCGTTTCAGCCTCGCCGCCAGGCCGATGCCGCCTTGTCCGCCGCCGATAATGACGCAGTAAGGTTGAGTTGCATAACCCAACTCCGCTTCTTCCTGAGTTTTTTGCTCCAGCCAGGTTTTCCGATTCCGGAAGACACCGTGCTGCACTCCGGGCACGCGCGTCGCCCCCGTTTTTTCTTCGAATCCCTTGAGTTCCGTCATCGTGGTGAGCAGTGTCCAGCATTCCCCGACTTTCAAACGCAGATAGCCTTTCCCCCTCGCGACAGCGGTCTCAAAAGTAAACCAACCTGCCGTCACGCCGTTCTCCTCGGTTGCCTCACCCTCGATCTGCCAGTGGCCGGGCTGCACATCGGAAAGCGTCGCGGCCAACATAGCTTGGATTTCTTCTTTCCCTTCCAGTGTTTTGATGTTCCAGGTGAAGGAGATCAAATCGCGCCAGTAGCACTCGGTGCCAAACAGGTTCGCTGCGGCGGCCCGATCCTTTCGATCCAGCGCGGCGCCAAATCGCGACAACCATTCGGAGACCTGTTGGGTCGGGGAACTCGGACGATCAGCCATGCTTCTTTGCCTTGATCAGACGTGTGCAGCAATGAGTGAGCCTGTCGTGAGCAACAAGCCCATCGAGGGAATCTGACCTGGTTTTTTTCCTTCCATCCGACTGCGTCATGGACTCGGGTTACTTGCGGGTCACAATCACGCGTTGTGGCGAGTTGTGCAACTCGATGAGCTCGCTGTTTGCGAATCCGGAAGATTTCCACATGCCATCGTATTCGGCGAATGTGAAGGCATCGCCTGCGGGCGTAGTGCCGAGCATTGTGAAACTGAATGTAGCTGCAACTGGCGGCGAAACTCGATCCTCATTCGGTACGAATTCCAACGTGATCACGCAGCCATCGTCATTCAGGCATTCATGAGTTTTTCGCATGACGGATTCACACGTGGCGCGGTCAAAGTGGTGCAGGAAATTCGTCAACAGGACAATGTCGAATCCCTTTCCGAATCTGACTGACATTGCGTCGCCCGGCAGTAGCGAATACCGATCGTGAATGCCTGCGGCTGTCGCGTTTTGTTTTGCGACCTCAAGCACCATTTCCCAGTCGAGAGCGACGATTGACGCTTTGGGGTTCGCTTTGGCCACCGAGATACCAAACATTCCATGTCCAGCGGCTACGTCGAGGACGCGAATCGGACCACTCTTGAGTTCGGCGGCCAGTAAGCCGATGTGCTCGGCGGCAGGCATCATCATTGGGACCATGCAGCGGGCAAAGTCGATCCACCCCTCATATTCCGCTGCCGTGGTTCCGTCGCGGTCCAACAAAGTCGTTCCGCGACGGACCAACTCAGCAACATCGTGGAAAGCGTGCAGCTGATCGGGCGAGTTCACGAACCGTGCAATCCCACCCATATAGCCCGGAGACCGTTTGTCGAGGAAGACGGCAGCCATCGGCGTCAAGCCGTACTCATCGCGTTCTTTTGTAAGGAATTCATGAACGACGAGGTAATCGCAGAGGATCCGCATGGCTCGTGTATCGGCTTCGCAGCGTTCTGCAAGAGAAGCGGCAGTGCGATGCCCTTGCGCGATCCGGGTAAAGACTTCCAACTCAATCGCGCCCCGCAGAGCAGCGCTCTGCTGGTGTGCGTTAAGCGTTTCAAGGATCCGTCCGGGATTGGGAGTCTCGGCCATTTGTGGCCCCTTAGTCTGCGACTCATTGATGGGAAAAACCTGTCTGAGAACGTCGATTGCGTTCGCTAAGGTAACTGAGCTCGGCTGGGTTCGGCCAGGGCCGCTAACGGCGCGAAAGATTTCAGACAGTCTGGAATTGCGGAGACAGCGCGCAGGCTACACGACATATGTGATTTACAGAAAACGACATCGGTACCGAGGTCCGACGCGACCGCTAGGCATTCAGACTGTCTGGCGTCCGTGGCGTCCGTGGCGTCCGTGGCTTCCGCTTTCATCCGTGTGGACTCGATCCGTGTGCGCAGTCTTTCAATACGCAGTTTGCACGCGGATAAAACCACATACAGATGAAGAGGATCAGTTGACGCTGGTCAGGGGCGTTTGTTCTGAAGTCGATTCTGTACCGTCCGAACTTCGAACTGTGTAAGTTCAGTATCCCCAGGAGGGCTCGAACCTCCAACCTTCGGCTTCGGAGGTCCAAACCTAATTCCGAAAGCCGAATTGAGAAACTGCCTTTTGCAGCAATGCTTTAGAGATAGCCGCTTGAACTCTTTGGCGTTTCTACGGGTTCCAAATTGTACAAAGTAATACTGCGTTTTCCAGCGGTACCGTGCCAGGAAGCGTGCCACTTTCATGCGGTAAGTTCTTCGATGTGCTGTTGCCGCTTCCTCCAAAAGGATCGAGAATTTTGCAAATTTGCTACGGCGATGCGATTTCAGCTGTTTGCTCTCTATGCTTGCGTCGAGCAGCAGCCGCCAAGGTCATGATCGTCACTTTGCCCGGGATACTCGGCCACATACACCGCCTTTACTTGAGTGTAATCGCGAAACGTATCCTCGCAATTAACGCCGCCGCCGGGACCGCCGGAGATACCCTGGCCACCGTAGGGCAGTCCATACGCGATGGAATTGTGGCAATTAACTTGGCACGTCCCATCGCGGAACTGTTTGGCCAACGCAATTCCACGCTCGATGTCCTTAGTCCAAACACTCGCTCCAAGACCGTACCGTGTACTGTTAGCAAGTGCGAGTGCTTGTTCAGCAGAATCGACCGGGCAGACCGTGGCGAACGTGTGAAACACTTCCATGGGATTGCAATCAACCCCGGGCTCAGTGCGATACAGAGCGGGCTTCAGATAAAAGCCATCTCTGCCGCTAACCTTGGCCGCGCCTCCCGGTAGCACAGCCTGACCGCCACGGACGATCGTCTCCTTTTGTGCATGGAGGATTCGCGATCGCTGTGTCGAGTTGACTACCGCGCCCAACTGAGTGCCTGCATCTGCCTGGTAGCCAATCTTCAGATTTTCAAAAAATGAACGCTGGGCGTCGATGAAATCATCCGCAATCTTGCTGTCGACGAACACCCGGTGGATCGTGCAGCATGTCTGGCCGTAGTGCTGATTCGTGTGCCGACCAATCAATCGTCCGACGAGACCTGGATCAGCATCGCCCAGAACAATTGCAGCACCGTTGCCACCCATTTCTCGCTTCATCCGAGTCCCATGAAGATCGCATGTACGGAGAATGGCTTGTCCCACGCCTGGTGAACCGGTGAACGAGATAAACCGAACACCCGGGTTCTCGGCAATGCACCGTCCGGTGATTTCGCCTCGGCCCGGCAATACATTGATCACGCCGGGGGGGAAGCCCGCCTCTTCAGCGAGCTT
>CAZFLF010000770.1:0-4129 GCA_964519825.1 uncultured Pirellulaceae bacterium
CCCCCACCGTTTTGATCTTGAAGAAGTCTCACTGAAGGACTACGGGGATGCAGGGTTTGTTTGGCATATTACTTGGCAGCTTTTCCCGCGTAACGGAGGTTCAACAGGTGTCCCGTTCCGCTACACAGCTATTGTGATTCCCTCGGGCGACATCGTTCCTCCAGTGAGAACTCTCTACGATACATATTTTCTGGCGGGACGAGCTGGTTGCTTGTGTTCGACCCTGTCCTTCGACTTACTAACCCCAATCGGCAAGACCAGGTCTACTCTCAAGAGTGATGAAATACTCAATCGCGGTAAGAGAAGATTAGAGGAGTGGAGCACAGTCACGGCGGATGATGGAACAGAGGAGAAAGAAATACGGAAAAGCATTTCCACACGAATGCATTTTCACAATCAAACGTTGGTGGAGATTCCGATTGCAGTGACAAGGGAGAGCCAAGTCTCTCAAAAACTGTGGGCGGTGAACTTTGTAGACTCGAAACGAGATAAAAGCGAAAATCAAACAGACGTGTTTACTATCTGGGTAACACTCGATGGTCAGGTGGCCACGTTGAAATTGATCAATTTGTGAACGCTTGTCTCGCTCTTCGATCGATTCAGAACGGGAAAAGTGGGAACTCCGACATGACCGGAGACGCCGAACAGTCGATTGAACCGAATAAGCTGCGACGGATTCAAAAGTTGGTCATTCAACACCAAGAGAAGTTTTTGGAGGCTTGGAATGGGCATTTTGGCGCTGGCGGCTGATGAGCGTGTCGTCGATGTGAAGTTCACAAAGGATACATTGAGTGTTTCCTTGTGGGATGGACGTACCATCACGGTTCCACTCGCGTGGTATCCGCGGCTGTTCAACGCAACTGCCGCCCAGCGGAAGAATTGGCGCGTGGCAGGTGGTGGCTATGGCATCCATTGGCCGGACATCAATGAGGACTTAAGCACGGAGGGTCTACTTCGTGGTGCGCCGGCACCGCGCGCAAGACAGATCGAGGCCCAGGCCGACACGGGTTGCCGAACAAAGCGATGATCGCGAGCGGCGATGGCTCGCTTTGTTTTCACGTTCACATAACGCCCGGCCTACTTTTGTAAGGGACAGGTCAATGAAATGGAAATCCGTACTATTGATTGCGGCAGCATGCTATTGCGTCCTTACATGGGATAGTTCGAATGAGACAATTCTTGCCCGGCGAGCGCTGGGGACGGAGCCACCCACAGCTAAATGGGATTCATTCCGGGTGGACGCACGAGTCGCAGCATGGCAACCCACCAAGGTGGAACGGGCGTTCGATGAGATCGCCTGGGCCAAGGATCTCAGTGAGGCGGAACGGCTGGCAAAGGAGCATGGGCGAGCCATCTTCTTGTTCACCTACGATGGGGCTGACCTGGCGTGTTATCGATGTTGAGGAGGCGCGTCCGCCTTGAGAGCGAGTTCGCTCTCGAATGCGAAAGTCATCGAGCTACTCAACAGTTACTTCGTTCCTGTTTATCTGCGGAACCAGGATTACACCGACCTCGGCAGTGCGCCACAGGCTGAGAAGGCGGAAATGAACCGCATCTACCTGGCGGCGATCAAAGCTGATTTGCCCGCGGGAACGGTCTGCGTTTACTTGCTGACTCCGGCGGCGCAACCCGTCGACACGGCCCCCTTAAACCGCCCAGAGGCAACCGACCCGGAACGTCTGGCAGAAAAACTTTCTCGCGTCGTCCGCGATTGGAAGATAGCCAAGGGCGATCCCATCGTGCGACCCAAGCCACAGTCGCAGCCGAAGCCGTCCGATCCCGACTCGGCGGTGTTCCACTTGACGGCGCGTTACCTGGAACGAGTCGGCGACGATCTTGTCCGCATCGACGCCCAGTCCGTGCTCGGAAGCCAGAAGGGAGGCAACTGGGCAGACCTGCCATCGGAAGACTGGATCGTGCTGGACCGCGCCGAATGGACCAAGCTCCTCCCGACTGGCGAAGTTCGTGTCAACACCTCTTGGGAACCGGACGAGCAAGTTGCTGCGAAACTGCTCAAACGTTTCTTTCCTCCTACGGAGAATACCGACTTCGAGAAGAATCGCATTGATGAGCAGACACTGCGAGCGCGGGTTGAATCGATTGAACGGGGTGTGGTGCGAGCGAGCCTCGAAGGCCGACTGAAGATGAAGCACTCGTTCTACCACCAAGACGATAATAAGTTTGTGCAAGCCAGCGTGAGGGGTTATCTGGAATTTGACGCAACCAAGCAACGCCTTCGGTCGCTCCGCCTGGTTACGGACGACGCACAATACGGAGGAAACACAAACGGCGTCCAACAACCGTTTGGAGTCGCCCTGCGGTCTGTGCCCTGACTCGGAAACGAGATTGGCGCGACGTCTGACAGCTTCGAGACGGTAGTTTTTTGACATGGCGACACGACAGCGGCATCGAAAACAACTTCGGCGACTGACACTCGTGTTGTTGACACTTGTTAGCGTCGCCTCCAGTTCCGCGCAGGACGAACGAAGGAACGTAGCCACAACCGTGCAGCTGCCGACATTTGGGGTGTCGGTCAATGCGCAAGGGGAACTGACCGTCAAGTCATTTCTCGATCCGACAGGGCAACTCACCGCCCAACGCATCGCGGCGGCGCGCACCCGGCTCGCAGCGGACGTCGCAGCACCGAGCAAGTTACGAAAAGTATCGTTGGTGGCACTGGAACGGAAGGTTAAGGAGTGCCTGGAAGCGGGAAAGCCGGCGGACGAGTCACTCCAATATCTAGCCGGGCTGCAGCGCATTCAATTTGTATTCCTGTACCCGGCAGCGAAGGATGTTGTCATTGCGGGGCCCGCGGAAGGGTGGGTCGCCGATGATTCGGGGCGAGTCGTGGGAATGACAACCGGTCGACCGGTGTTGCGCTTGGATGATGTTGCCATGGCCCTGCGTGTCTACTTTCCGCGTGGCCCCACGCAGCCATTTCTGGGGTGCACGATCGACCCACCCGTGGATGGTTTGGCGCGTTTAAGACAGTTTCAAAAGACGATCCCCCACGTCATTTCGGCCGCCCAGCGAGGTGAAGTGGCGCAGATCACCGTTCAAGGTACTCGAACGGCACTTGGAATGGCGGAAGTCCATGTGTTTGGCGTGTCGCCGACAACTCACTTCGCGCAAGTGCTGGTCGAAGCGGACTACCGGATGAAATGTATGGCGGTTGGTTTGGAACGGCCTCCCGTACAGATGAAGACCTACCTTGGATCGCTACGGAGTCCTTCCGGTAACACGCTTCAACGCTGGTGGTTCACCCCTAATTATGATTGTGTGCGGCTGAGCGAGGATGGTCTGGCCATGGAAATGGTTGGGCAGGGGGTGCAGCTTCAGACGGAGGACCGAACGATCGCCGCCAGCGGCAAGCTGGAAGCGGCCGCTGGTGTTCCGAACCCGGCTGCTGCAGTGTTTGCTAAAAGCTTTACCGAGCGATATTCGGCGATCGCCGCGGCCAGCCCGGTTTACGCGGAGTTACGCAATCTGATTGATTTGGCGATTTGTGCCGCTTGGCTGCGACGCGAAGACGTGACGGAACAAACCGGTTGGTCGGCTGAAGTGCTGTGCGACGAAGAACGGCTTGCGATTGAAACTCTAACAACTCCCAAAAAAGTGGCATGCGTCGCGAATGCCGTTTGGGCCGGCAATCGCTTGCTCGTGCCCGCAGGGGGTGGCGTCTCGATTTCTCCTGACGAAGCACTGAAAACCGAGCGTCTTCTCCCTTCCGATCCAGCACTTTCGCAGAGGCGATCCGCGATCGAATCTACTCGCCGAGTCGATCATTGGTGGTGGGATTAGTATCGTCCTGAGCGTTTGCCGTCGACAGGATTTCCGCGAAATGGCGGCTGATTCTTCGTCCTTCCTCGAATCCTTCTATATACAGGACAAGAATCCGCCAAAAAATTGAATCGCTTTGACCGGGATGGTAATCTTGCAATGGGGCACGGGAAGTTGGATCGTTGTTCGCATGGCTGCAACCCTTACCTCTCAACGCACGGCATTTCGCCATGTCTCACGAACAATATTGGCCAACACGTCAGTCTAGTGGAAGGGTTCGGCAACGGAGCTTTCCGTTGCAGCGGACTCGGAACAGACGTCGCCTACAGTGCGAAATGTTGGAGCCACG
>CAZFLF010000771.1:0-4116 GCA_964519825.1 uncultured Pirellulaceae bacterium
CAGCGGTACGTCCGGCGCATCCCCCCTGTCGACCGGTTCGTCGCCGGGCTGTTCGCGGGTATTGTCGACGGAGGTCGTGATCTTCTTGCGGCGTTGGCGGCTGACGGCGGTATTGAAGGCGATTCGATAGAGCCAGGTATAAAAGGCGCTTGTTCGTTGAAAGGTATTCAGCTTGAGATAGGCTTGGACAAACGCCTCCTGGACTACGTCCTCGGCCTCAGTCGCGTTGCCGATGAAATGGGTAACAGCGTTGAACAGCCGGTCTTGATGGAGTCGCACGAGTTCGCCGAACGCGGCCGAATTGCCGCGCAGCGACTCATCAATTAAGTGCGACTCGGTGTTCACGCAAACTCCAAACCACGGGAATAACCGCTCCCAACCGCCGTCGGTTCATCTTGCTGTGCTCCGCGCGGACTGTCAAACCACCTATGGCTCGTAGTTTCGTTTAACCTTGTAATAATGATTTCCATGAACAAAGCATTTATTCGTGAGCCCGACCAGGGGGCCGAATTCTGTCCTCGCTGTGGGTCGGCGGGGCAGCCGGTGTCGCGCGAAACGGTACTGGCCCGGCTGCCGCCGGATCAGCCGCCGCAGTTGGCTGTCACGGCGAATTTCTGCCCGCGAGCACAATGCGAAGTCGCCTATTTCGACATGTTCGAGCGAGTTGTTCCCGTATCCGCGCTTCGCGAACCGGTCTATCCGAAGGATCCCGACGCGCCAATCTGTGCCTGCTTCCAATTCACGAGTGCGGACATCGATCAGGACATCGCCGAAGGAGTCGTCACGCGCACCAAGGCCCTCCTGGAGAAAGCCAAGTCCAGTGCCGCACAATGCGAGCGGCTGGCTGCCAACGGCCGCCCGTGCATCGCGGAAGTTCAGCGCTACTATACGCAGCACCGGTCCTCTTCATGAAGCTGTCGCCGTGGGGTGTGACCCCCGGCGGCGCGTCCGCTGACTTTCCTGCCGGGGCCTCGGTCCAAAATCGCGAATCGGCCCCAATACCTGCATCGACACAGTTTTTCACCCACAAGCGTCAGGACCGTCAAGACCGCCAGAGTTCAGAGCACGAGCGTTTCGTCTGTGCCGACGCCAGCTAGTCGCTCGCACGACGTTTGCCTGCTCTCATTCCGCAAGCAGATCGGGGGTTCCGTCGCCTAACTTGGCATAAAGTGTGGCACGGCCAATGCCGAGAATGCGGCAAGCTTGCGTCTTGTTGCCGTTGCAGCGAGCCAAGACAAACTCGATGTGCTGTCGTTCCAGATCGCGCAGCGACACCAAGGCTCCGATCTGCGGCTGAGTCGTATCCGTGGCCACCAATCCAAAATCAGCTGCGGACATTTCCTCGCCTTGTCCCAGCACGACTCCGCGTTCGACCGCGTTTTTCAATTCCCGCACATTGCCGGGCCAGCTATGCGACCGCAAGGCCTGGATTGCGTCGGGAGACAGTCGCCGCGGACCTCGACCCATTTGGCTACGAAACTGTTCCAAAAACATCGAGGCCAGTTCGATGACATCGTTACCGCGTTCCCGCAGCGGCGGCATGTGGATGTCGATGACCCGTATTCGATAGTACAAGTCCTCGCGAAACCGTCGCTGCTCGATGAGCTGCGGAAGATCGCGGTGAGTGGCGGCGAGCACGCGCACCTCGACGCGAATGGATTCCTGCCCGCCCAGGCGCTGGAATGGATGACCTTCCAGGATCCGCAAGAGTTTCGCCTGGCAAGCCAAGCTCATTTCGCCAACCTCGTCCAAAAAAATCGTACCACGATGGGCCCGCTCAAATTGTCCAATGTGGCGCCGGTCCGCGCCGGTGAACGCGCCGGCTTCGTGGCCGAACAATTCGCTTTCCAGCAACGATTCACTGAACGCGGCACAATTCACCGCGACGTAAGGTCCGGCCGAATAGCGGCTCATGTCGTGAATGGAGCGAGCCACTAATTCCTTGCCCGTTCCGCTTTCACCCAGGATTAGCACGGTGGAATGCGCCGGGCCGACGCGGGCGATCTGATCCAATACGCGCTGCATTTGTGGACCGGCGCCCACCAATGTCGTCTGGCCCGCTAGTCGACGCCTGAGTTCCGCGTTGGCTTGCTCCAAACGCTCACGATGTTCGAGGTTTTCCAAGGCCAGGCCGGCTTGGTGTGCGACCACCACGGTGAAATCGAGATCGCTACGGGAGAACGGTCCACGGTTGGGCAAACGATGACATTCGATGGCGCCGCGGCAATGCTTCGGGCCGGGGATCGGAACGCCAACGCCCGTTCCCACGGGCATATGAGAATCGGTCGCCGCTGTCTTCTGGGTCGCGGCACCATTTTCGATCAGGATTGCCTTGTTCTTCTCCACTGCCAAACTGGCCAGCAAGTGCTCGTCGAACGGCTCACCACGCCGACCCGCGCAGCGCAACCGGCCGTCCGCCGCGACCAACCACAATGCGACAGAGTCCGCATCGATCCCTTCCACCAACGCTTCAATCGCAGATCGAACCAATACATCGCAATCGGTGTGTCGATGCAGAAGATTCGCTAACCGGCATAAAACTGCGGAATCACGGACGATCCGGGACATCGATTCGCTGACACTTTGCTCCATCAATTCTCCGTGGTTGTCCCCGGGGTGACGCGAGACGCTGGTTGTCGCGCGAAACAGAGACGTCTGAATCTCGCCTCCACGCGGCTCGGCGGCGTCGTCCACGAACAACATGAGCCGATCACCAATTCGGATCAGGTCCCCGGACTCCAAGGCCGTTTGCTGAATTGGCTGAGAATTGATGAATGTTCCGTTCAGGCTTCCACAATCCTCCAGATGCCAAAGACCAGCTCGACGCGACAGACGCACATGCATCCGGCTGGCTCGATCGTCGTCTAGTTGCAAATCGTTGGAAATGTGTCGCCCAATGGTGAACACCGAAGCAGTCTCATCCAGTTTCAGCGTAGTGCCGGGGCGCGATCCATTCAGGACCACTAGCGAAAACGACATCTTTTCATCCCCTCTGCTGATGACCGACATGGTTATGGTTCGCAGTTTTGATCGTATTAGTCCAGGGCGCGCCGTTCAATGAATTCGTATTAATTTCGGGCGCTTCACACCAGACAGAATCCGCGTAGAAAATCAATTTAAATACTCAAAGCATTTCATTACAACAGTTTGCGTCGCGAGATCAGACACGTGAGAACAAGTTGGAACAGTGCTTGCAATTCACCTGCATCAACTTCAATGCCAGTCGCATCGGCCTTTAAACCAAATCTTCCCGTCATCACCTATTTGGGGACTCACTCATGTCACAGAGTCGACGACGGAAAGCGGGCCGAATTGTGCGACAAACTCGTCGCGAACTTTTCTTTGAATCACTGGAATCGCGGAAGGTCCTCAGCGCCTCCACGGCCCTGAGCACGACGGGACTCCTGGAGATTCATGGCAGCGATGAGCCGAATACCATTCAGGGGTATGTCGACGGATCGCAGTTGTGTTTCAACCTCGATGGCAACACGGTGTGCTTCGACAACGCGCGCGTCCGAGAAATCCACGTCTTTGGCCATCAGGGAGACGACAGGATCGAATTACGGGCCAGCGTCCTTCAGCCCGCGATGCTCGATGGTGACGAAGACAATGACCAAATCGTGGGTGGCGGCGGACCGCTACGTGGCATTGGCGATACCGGCAACGACAACATTCAAGGTGGCCCAGGCCGCGACTCGCTGGAGGGTGGTGCTGGCGACGATACTCTGGCCGGTGGCGGCGAAAGTGATGCGATCCGTGGCGGCATGGGGAACGATGGCATCGACGGGGGTGATGGCAACGATGTAATCGACGCCGGCGAAGGGAATGATCGCGTCAACGGCGGCGGCGGCAATGACAACATGCAGGGGGGCTGGGGTAACGATGAACTCCATGGCGGTGCAGGCGACGATATCGTCATCGGGGATCCGAGCGACGTTATGCCGCAATCAGCGAACCTGCGACCCATCTCTTTTGAGACGAACGTCAAAGGAATGGCGTCAACTCGCGTATCCACCACCGCAACGGCAACTCCCGTGGCTGTTGCTCCCATTGCCCCACTCACGGGCGATGATGCTCTGGTTGGGGGTGATGGGAACGACCGTCTGATGGGCATGT
>CAZFLF010000772.1:0-4110 GCA_964519825.1 uncultured Pirellulaceae bacterium
CCACCGCGATCTTCCGTGATTCACCAGGTTTCAGCGTGATCTCGTGTTCGCTGAGTTGAACACCCCAAATGTCAGCCCGCTCACCCACACAGACGGTATGCATGTCGACCGGCCAATGACCTCGTCCACCACCCGGTTGATAGATTTCCTGATAGGGTTCGGCAACCGCCTGAAGGTTCAACATCCGCCCATCCGCCAACTCGTGCGTCGCGGTGCCAGCGATCGTAAGATTCGAGGCGATCAGCGGCGCGTCGTGATCAGCTTGAAAAACGATGCAGCCGTCCTGACCCTTGGCGAGTATGCGTCCGCAACTCGTCGTCACGCCGTGGGGAACTCCCTCCACGTGCAACTGAATCTCCCCCGCGAAACCGTTCTTTCGCTCGGCGCGAACATAGGCGACGCCGCTAGTGCCGGGCGTCAGTTGCGTTTTGTCCGTGTCCAACCACAGTCGGAAACTCGGCGTGGCCCTCGTGGCCTGAATGGCATAGACGAACTGCGGTCCCCCACGCCCGTGCAAATCACGAATTTCCACCAGGTAACGGCCGTCCGCGGGAGCAGTCCAACTTTCAATCCAGGAATCGGAGGAGGACCGTTTGCCGATCCTCAAGTCATCGTTCACTGCCAGCTGGCTCCCCTTTTCGTCCAGAATCCGCAGGTAAGAATCCAGCGCCGACTGCTGCCGCCGTGCGAGCACTTCCAATGAGAAGCTCTCTCCCTTCATCGCGGCGAACGCGAAATAATCCACGTCATTTTCTCCCTCAACGCGGCCGCTGATCATCGCCGGCAATGCGACTTCGAGCGCTGTCGCCGCCGTGTTGTTGTCTCCCGTGCGTTCCACGAATCCGGGCAAATCGCTGACGACCAACGGCGCTGGATTACTGGCGACGGATCCCAGCGGAAGCGACCAAGCAGTTAGTCCACAAGACTGTTCCGCGCCAATCCGCAGAATCGCGGACGGCTCGACCGGTAGCGAAAATCCGACCAACTGCAACCGTGCCGCTTGACCACGACAAACTGCCAGAGGAAAGACATTAGTCAAGAACGGTTGATCGGTGACCTCCAGGCAGTATTGCCAATACTGGTTACCTTGGTAGCGCACATCACGAATCTCGAGGAAGTAATCGCCAGCTTGTTCGAATCGATGGTGGAGGAACGGATCGCCGTAGAAGTAATTATCGTTTGCTGCGAGTGTTGTTCCTTGGGCGTTGCGGATGGAAAGGATCGGATCAACGTGCGATTGCAAATCATGAATCCGATCCTGCAATCGCATCGAGCGCATGTGGAAGCTGAACAACTGCCCCGCTTCGACGTGGAACTTGAAGTAGTCCACATCCTCGTTTTTTTCGACCGTGCCACAAACGGCCGTGGGAAGAGTAATCGCTTGGGCTTTGTCCCGCGAATCGTTGTCGCCCGATTCGGACACAACCGGTTGCCGCACGATCACCAGCTGTCCAATGGTGCTTGCACCCTGGGGAGTCGCGAGACGAAAGTCACGGACACCAAGTTCAGCGTCCGCGGCGACCGTGAACTTGACCTTCACTTCCTGCAGGTTCGGCCGATCTCCCGGCTTGCTCTCTGGCAAAACCACCTCTCCCGTCACTCCGGTACCGGAAATCAACACGGCAAACGTACCGAACATGCTGTAGCGAGACTTCAGCGTATGCTCAGACGTTTGTCCGACTTGAGCGGCAACGGGAGTGAGGCCCATCAGCATCGGATACGAGTTCTCACCGCGACCGGCGATCGGCAGGCTGAGTAGTCCGAGGAACACGTAGCGGATGAGTCCATTCGACCGTTTCATGGTTGTCTCCCAGCATTTGTAGGACGGGCACCCTGCCCGTCATGTCCTACTAGACGGGCAAGGTGCCCGTCCTACGAAAAAGAAATCTGCGAAAAATCCCAAAGCGGTGATGAATCACCGCACTCCAAAAATGCGAACGCGAAATAAGTTCAATGCACAAAAAGGAACTGTTTGGAATTGATGAGCGCCCACAACAAGTCTTCGTAGTACTCGTTCGGATTCGCGTTGTCGTGGAGGTGTTTCTGTGCCGCCGCTCGCTCCGCATCCGACGGATGCCGGCAGAGCGCGGCCAGATAAAGTTGGTCCACGATCTCGTCGGGCGATTTCTTTTCCTTGACCAGGCTCGCGATCCTGCCATTGCCGTCGGCGATCTTGTTGGCCAGGAGTTCGCCGTTCAACGTGTGCAATGCCTGCGACAGGCTCTCATCCGGAGATCGTTCGCATTCGCACACACTGGCCCGGCGCGGTTTGGCAAAAGTGTTCAGGAAGTAATCCGGGTACTCCGCGTCCGGCAACTCAATGGCACGCGTGCCGCGCGGCAAGTTTTGGAACTTCGTCGGCGAGCTGGTCACACGGTCGATCGCGTCCAGCAACGGTTCGGCTGGTACTCGTTTCACCGGAAAATGGCTGAAAAATCGGCTGTCAGCCACGTTATTGTCGTTGGGCTGCGAGTCAAGCTGATAGAGTCGCGACGTCAAAATCGTCCGCATGAGTCGCTTCAGGTTGAAACCATCACGCGTGAACTCTTGAGCCAAGGCATCCATCAGCGCGACGTTGCTGGGAGGATTCGTTGAACGAAGATCGTCGACAGGGTCGACCAACCCTCGGCCCAGCAAGTACGACACGTACCGATTCACCACCGACTTCGCGAAGTACTCGTTTCTCGGCGAGGTGAGCCAGTCCGCCAACGGCAACCGACGATCGAGTGGATTGTCGGCCGATATTCCATCCAGCGTGGTTGGCGGCATCACTTTGCCGGTGCGCGGATGCCGAACGTCCCCGTCCGATTTGACGTACACGACCTGTTCCGCGCCAAACAGACCAAACTCTTCGCTTCCCTTAAGGTTGACCCGCGAAAAAAACGCCGCAAAACCGTAGTAGTCCTCCTGTCCGTATCGTTCGAACGGATGATGGTGGCACTTCGCACATTCCAGGCGCACACCCAGAAAGAGCTGCGAAGTCGACTCTGCCAGTTCGGAGGAGCTGTTGTTGATCCGAAAGTAGTTTGCCGGTCCGTTGGAATAGATCGAACCTTTGCCCATGACCAACTCGCGCACAAACTTGTCGAACGGCTTGTTCTGCCGGAACGAGTCGCGAATCCAATTATGCATCGACCACATTCCCTGTTCGCCAAGCGCATCGCTAGTGTTGCGGATCAGATCGGACCACTTCAGGGTCCAGTAGGCGGCATAGGCTTCGTTGTAGATATCGAGATTCGGATCCCCAGTCAGTCCCAACAAGCGATCGACGAGTTGCGCCCGCTTGTTCGGTTCCTGCGACTGAAGAAACGCCAAGGATTCCGCGATCGTCGGCACAGTTCCGATGGAATCGAGGAAGACTCGACGGAGAAACGTGGCGTCATCGCAGAGGGACGCCGGTTCGATTCCGAGCTCCCGAAATTTTTGCGAAGCGAGTTCGTCGACATAGTTCTGATTGGACCAGCCGGCCAGTTGCGGCGGCGGTCCAAACGGAACAACGAAAACGGCAATCGCCGCTTGACCCTCGAAGCGAACCATTACGGGAGCTTGCCCCTTACCAGTGGTCTTCACGAGTCCATTCGGCGTGATCTGAACCACTCCGTCGTCCATCGAGTCGAACCGTGACCAAGCTGTGACGTCGCGAGTTTCACCGGTGCTGTAAGTCGCCTCGACGCGCAGCTGTTGCCGCAGTCCGATGGAACCCAGACGACGACTCGGCCAGACCGTAACTTTGGTCACATTGGCGGAATCAGTCCGCGGTCCCGGTGCGAGTTGTTTGATCCAGGCGACCAAGATCTGATAGTCGACGGAATTCTCTCTAAGCCGCTTGCCACCACCGTGCGCGATGCGCATCGTCGGCTTTTGCAGAATCAGGCTCGCCTCCGGATCAACGACATTGATCCGCCGCTGGTCGCGATCACGAGCTAACATGTCGCGGTCTTTTTCCGGCTCAAAGCCAAACACCGACAGGACAAAACCCCCTTTGCCGTGTTGGCTGGCGTGGCACGCTCCCTGATTGCAGCCCAATTTGGAGAGAATCGGACTGATGTGTTCCAAGAACCGCACCTCGGGTTGCTCTGCGGTGCCGCTGACCGCGACCGCAATTTCCTG
>CAZFLF010000773.1:0-4110 GCA_964519825.1 uncultured Pirellulaceae bacterium
CGAGTACATCCGCGAGGACCAAGCGGCCTTCCGCGTCGGTATTCAACACCTCGATGGTCTTCCCACTCCGGGCGCGAAGGACATCGCCGAGCTTGAACGAATTGCCACCAACCATGTTCTCGACAAGTCCAGCCAGCCCAATCACGTTGATCGGCAGCTTGAGCCGTGCGATAGCTTGCATGGCGGCCAGCACCGCCGCCGCGCCCGCCATGTCACATTTCATAGTTTTCATGTTCTCGTTGTCTTTGATGGACAGGCCGCCCGAATCGAATGTGACCCCTTTGCCGACGAGCGCGAGCATTGGCTGCTCCGCGTTCCCGCCGTTGTGCTTCAGAATCACCAGTCGCGGCGTCCGAGTCGACGCACGACCGACAGCGAGCAACGACCCGCAACGTTCCTGTTCCAAGCGGCGCTCGTCCCAAGTTTCAATTTCCAGACCGACCTCATGCGCCACACGCCGCGCGATCACCGCAAACGATTCGGGATAGATTTCACCGGCGGGTTCGTTGACCAGTCGGCGCGCCAAATTGACCGACTCGGCCAGAATCCAAGCGCTCTGTACCGCGGCCGCCTCGGCATCGGACCACAGTAGTTCGCCAAACGGGAACAGCTTTCGTTCCGCGCGGTACAAATCCTGGCCGACACATCCCACCATCGCGCCGCAGATTCCTGCTTCGACCAGCTCCGATGACCAGCCTTCGGCAACGAAGTAAGCAACCTGCTTGCGTTCCTTGGTTGCCAGCGCCTTGGCGGCCCCAGCGGTCGCGCGAAACGCGGCGCCGCGGTCCAACTTGGTTCGCTGACCCAAACCGAGAATCACCAACCGAATCGTCTTCAACCCAGAGGGGGCCAGCACCGTCGTCAGCTCGCCGTGCTTTCCGCTGATGTCTTTGTCGGTGATCAAACGCACGATCGCGCCGCCGGTCGCTCGATCGACTTCCGCAATGCGACCCTCCGGCGAACCGTCTTGGTAATGGCCGACAACGACGGCATCCGCAGAGATTTCGGCAGGCGACTGCGAAACAAGCGTGACATTCATTTGTGCATCAATCCCAGTTCGGATATTGCTTGGGAGCGGTTCCGCGGCGCTCGACGACCTTAGGCTTTTTTAACTTCTTATCAGGAGGCGCGATCTCCTCCAGTAACATCTTGAATTTCCAATCGTCTCCAAAGTCATAGTGAAACAACATCGAATCTTGCTCCCGCAGTGACAATGAACCAAGTTGTGTTTCATCGGCGAATTCGTCCGCGTCATCACAAGCAAAATGCGCAATCCGAAGAGTGCGACCGTCGGTGTCGCGTAGTGAGAATTCGTAAAGATGTTCATCATCAAAACCGAAAGCGTTGAGAATCGCGTCTGCGACCACGCTGAGGTTGGCCTCGCTCGGGATGGCAATTCGCCGCCAGCAGTCGTGCACCGAAACCTTAAAGGAATAGACCCCTTCACGAAACTCGGGTTGCGGAAACTCCCAATCCCGTTTCCAGTCGGGAAACGACTCACCCAAAATTCTCCTCAGCCGCCCAAATCGTCGCGACTCGTTCAGCTCTTCCTCCGTCACCTCCTCTTCCTCGTCACCGGTTCTGTCGGGAAGCAGCAAGTCTATGACTTTCCCGGCGATCGCATCGAGCACTGAGGTTCCCCAGGCAGTGCGTTGGATCGTCTCGATGATCCACCCCTCCCCTTCACCAGGTTGCCGCGGTTTCACTTCCCACAAGCCAAATAGCGCGCCAAGCGCAAGCTGAAAATGGGACCGGACACCGTAAAACGGATAAGGTGGTTCGCCATTAGTAATCCGCAGAACTGCCGACTTGGGTAGTTCTGATGCAAACTGCGCAACTACGCCCAACATGCGTGTGTCAAGCCAACTTGCTCCCTCACCCAACGTTTCCGAAGTGGCGTGAAGGAACCAGGCTTCGAGCAAATTGAAGTACTTCTCAGTTGGATTTAACGACCGCCACTGCTCCATCGTGACCGGATCGAGCACCAGGCGACCGCTCGTCTTGCCCTTCCCTTGCGGCACCGCGAGTTGCAGCGTGCGCATCAGCAGGTACAAACCGTGAATGTGAGGGAGTGAACGTTGCTGCGGTCGTTGCAATCGCGGCCGCACAGGATTGGTCATCCGAGAGTCCAACTCCAACAATTGATCTAGCGGCAGCAAATGCGATTTGCCGGTCGCCCTGACACCATCCGGACCAACAAAATCCAGTAGAGTCTGGAAATCCCGTAAAATGCTCCCCGGTCCGTTCTCATCAATCGTTTTCTGACCAATAGTAACCGAAGTTTGTTTCGACATGGTTCGACTCCGTGAACGATACGCGTGTCCTTTCACAACGCGACAGTTCGGCGTACGAGGTGGAAAATCCAGGACGCCGAAAGTCGACAGTTACTGGGCGAAGTTTTAGAACAAAGTTAGCGATGCGACCAGCTACCGACCCTTGATGAAGTGAAGAACGAACAAGAACGCTAATCCACGCTGATTTACACTAAATCCGACGTGTCTAAATTAGCGGGAATCAGTGTTCCTGACTCCTTCTCTTTGAAACTTGGAAGTACTGAATGAGTTATCGCAGCCTGCAACAATGTGTCGCGGACCTTGAACGCGCCGGTCAACTCGTGCGGCTCGAGGACGAGGTCGACCCCCGGCTGGAAGCTGCAGAGATTCACCGCCGAGTTTATCGGTCAGGCGGCCCGGCCGTTTTGTTCACACGGGTCAAAGGATGTCGCTTCCCAATGGTGTCGAACTTATTCGGCACGCTCGAACGGGCGCGATTCCTGTTTCGCGACACGCTGGACGCGGTCCGCCGCTTGATCGAACTCAAAGTCGACTCTGGCAGTTTTTGGCGGAAGCCGACGCGGTACCTCAAGACACCTCTCACCGCTCTGTCGATGTTGCCGCGAAAAGTCCGCGGCGGACCAGTGCTGGCTCAGACCACATCGATTAGCCAATTGCCGCAACTCGTCTCGTGGCCGATGGACGGCGGTGCGTTCATTACGCTGCCACAGGTTTATACCGAGAACGTCGACCAGCCGGGGCTGATGCATTCCAACCTGGGCATGTACCGGATTCAAATGTCTGGTGGACACTATGAACAAGATTGCGAAGTCGGTCTGCATTATCAGATTCACCGCGGCATTGGGGTTCATCAATCCGCGGCCGTTCGACGTGGCGAGCCTTTTCGTGTGAACATCTCTGTCGGTGGAAGCCCGGCTATGACGCTCGCGGCCGTGATGCCGCTGCCGGAAGGAATGTCCGAGCTGACGTTCGCTGGCGCGCTGGCCGGGCATCGGATCCCCATGATCCATCCGGTGGGGGGCGGGCTTCCCATCTATGCCGACGCCGACTTCTGCATTACCGGATCGGTCGTCGAAGGCAAGCTGCTCCCCGAAGGCCCGTTTGGCGATCATCTCGGCTATTACAGTCGAGCCCATGACTTTCCAGTGCTGCGTGTCGAGCAGGTTTACCATCGCGCGGGGGCGATTTGGCCGTTCACCGTCGTCGGTCGCCCGCCGCAAGAAGACACGAGTTTCGGGCAACTGATTCACGAACTTACCGGGGACATCATTCCGACCGTGCTCCCGGGAGTTCATGCTGTGCATGCGGTCGACGCGGCGGGGGTGCATCCGCTGCTTTTGGTAATCGGCAGCGAGCGCTATCTGCCGTTTCAGGCACGGCGGCAACCAGCTGAATTGCTGACGCAAGCCAATGCAATTCTCGGCCAAGGGCAATTGTCGCTGGCAAAATATCTACTCATTGTGGACCGCCAGGACGACCCGAATCTCGATGTTCACGACGCCGCCGCGTTCTTGCGACATCTGCTGGAACGGGTCGAGTGGGACCGGGACGTCCATTTTCAGACTTGCACGACGATCGACACACTCGACTATTCGGGATCGGCGTTGAACGAGGGATCGAAAGTGGTGATCGCGGCGGTTGGACAACGGCGGCGCGAACTAGCCACGGAACTCCCGCGCGAGATGAATTTGCCTGACCGCTTCACCGAACCGCGTGTGTGCCTGCCCGGCGTGTTGGCAGTTCGCGGACCGGCCTTTGCGACCGATGACGGTCGCGCCGACGATAGCGGTGATGGAGGACTGCGGTTGGGCAACGA
>CAZFLF010000774.1:0-4100 GCA_964519825.1 uncultured Pirellulaceae bacterium
GAATCCTGATGCTAGTCGGCGACTTTGTCGAGGATTACGAAGTGATGGTCCCGTTTCAGATGTTGCAGATGGTGGGTCACGAGGTCCACGCGGTGTGTCCGGGCAAGAAGTCCGGTGAGACGATCGCAACCGCCATCCACGATTTTGAAGGAGAGCAGACCTACAGCGAGAAACGGGGGCACAATTTCCGGCTCAACGCCACCTTCGACGGCTTGAATGAACAGTCCTACGATGCACTCGTGATTCCCGGTGGTCGAGCGCCCGAGTATCTGCGTTTGAATGACCGGGTGATCCAAATCGTGCGGCACTTCTCGTCATCACGTAAACCGGTCGCGGCCATTTGCCACGGCCCACAGTTGCTCGCCGCGGCTGGCGCGTTGCAAGACAAGGCATGCAGCGCGTATCCGGCCGTCAAGCCGGAAGTCATGTTGGGAGGTGGTCGTTTTATCCCGCCTAACGATACGTTCGATAATGCTCACGTCGATGGCTGGCTGGTATCAGCTCCCGCATGGCCGGCTCATCCCGCTTGGATGCGCAGCTTCCTGGAAGTACTTGGGACGAAGATTCAACTCTGACCCGCTTGCAATAGGTCCAATGCGACGGATGAGACCTACAGGACGGTATTCTCATGAAAGTCTACCGCGGTGCCGCCGCAGGGAGGGCGAGGCTCCTGCCGAGCCGTACGCCGGGACACGGCTCGGCAGGAGTCTCGCCCTCCCGATTTTGCTTCAGCGCTTCGCATCTGGGTCGAATGCGAAGCGACTACTTCCTCCGAACGAAATCGCTGAGATCGCGGCTACGCGACCATCCGCGCTTCGCGGGTTTGAACTTTGGAGCCGTCGATGAACTCTTCGAAGATTCGCACATCGATCGCCGACGCGGATTCCGCTTCGGGATGGAATTGCGTGCCGATGGCGAACCAGTCTTCCATTTCACTTTCGATCGCTTCGACGACGCCATCTGGGCAGCGTGCAGTGACGAGGAAACCTTCTGCAACTTCGTCGACAGCCATGTGATGCATGCTATTGACGCGGATTTCACCGTCGCCATAGACACGTTCCATCAACGAGCCAGGCACCACTTCCAGCGCGTGGCGGTGCGCCGGATCCTGCAGCTCTTTATGTGGCACCGCGGCGGGCAGATCCTCTGGCAGATGCAGGAATAGATTTCCGCCCTGCGAAACATTCAACAGTTGCATTCCGACGCCGATTCCAAACACGGGCATCCGACGATGGGCAACCAGCCGCATCAGCATCCGGTCGAATTTCTCGCGACGCATCTCCATCGTGCGGATGGACGGATGCATCATGAACCCATCTTGTCGCGGATCGAGGTCGGCACCTCCTACAAATACGAATCCTTGCAGCTGATCTAATAATTGCGCCACGTCCCGTTCGTCGGTGAGAGGCGGCACGACGACTGGAATCCCGCCGGCCTTGATGATGCTGTCGAAGTAGCCAGCCATGATGAACGATAGCGCTGGTGAATCCTTCTTGGCAGACCGGAATTCAGAGTTCAGACCAATAAACGGCTTCCGCTTCATGAGAAGTCCCTTTCCTGAAAGAGTGTCCCGAAATCCCTGAGACAATTTGACGCCGACGCGGATCGTCTCGAACCCCACGCCGACTAATCGGAAGGGCAAAGCTTATTTGTGCACGTGGTAATGGCAACCTAGAAGGTACATCTTGGATAACCTCCACGAGCAAGCACTATTAGATGTGCAAGCAGGGTCTTCGCTAGCAACGTCAACAGGAAGTGACCTCGTTGTTCTACACAGACTGCTTGTCGCGAAAAGAAACACTAATACACACGAATCTTCGCTAATTCGTAACAGTTTAGCCGTCTGAAGTAGCCGCTTATAAAGAACCGCGGATCACACGGATTTGACAGATAAGATAGCCTTTTGATCCGTGGGCGACTCCTTTTTGACATCCGTGTTATCCGTGAAATCCGCGGTTGCTTCATACGACTAAAAAGTTACGCTAATTCTTGTTTCAATGTTGTTGATTATTGTGTTTCGAACCGGATCCCAGTCTTATTAGCGAGGAAGAGTGAGTATTAGTGTTCCCCCCGGACTTGGATTTGTAATTCAATCACTCCGAACTGGCCGGATCCGCCAGGCATTCACCTGCAACTCGGCCACTACGTGTGTCGTGTCGATTTTGGCCGCGAAGGCGACGTCCTCCGCCATGCCGATCGATACGAGGTTACGTCCACCGCGACTTTCCACCAGACAACTCAAGAGAAATTTATCCTCGTGACCAGCTATTGCGCCCCAAGCACACGACGCGAGAAATGCTTCGTCGTTCCACGGCTGCGGGACTGGACAGTATTCGATGAGCGTGCCGATGACCGCGCCTGCAAACAATACATCCTCTCGAGTTACGTGGCCGTCGGTGCCAGCGCAAAGAAGAACGAAATCGTCTTCACCGCGCAGCTCGGCGACAACCGCCGATAGATTGTTGAACGCGCCCAATAAGACTCGCCGCGCACCTCGACAGAGCTGCATCGCGCGCGTGCCATTGGTGGTTGTAAAAATCACGGTCTTGTCGCGGACGGCTTCCGCTGTGTATTCGGCAGGTGAATTGCCGAGATGGAAGCCTTCGATCCGCCGTCCACTCCGTTCTCCGCCGAGTACTGCTGCATCGGGCAATCCCGCCGCGATCTTTCGTGCCTCATCGATTTCCAGGCACGGAATAACTTCCCGTGCGCCGGCGACTAAAGCCTGAGTGATCGTCGTGGTGGCGCGTAAGATGTCGATCACGACGACGGTGCGACCGGTAAGTTCCTCGGCGCTGGTCCCAGCAGGCAGAAGGTATACGTCCAGCGGCATGGCAAACAGGAAGCCGTGAGGATTCGGGCAGAATTAGGTTGAGCAGGTTGGCAATTAATGGCGACTCAGCGGGAACTCCGCAAACTCAAGCAGGTCGATTGGGCCAGCCGTCGGATGTTGTTGCTGTTCCTCACCTGACGAATCCGCGGTGACCGTCGAACGAACATAGGCGCTGGCTTCCCGTAACGTGACGAGGCCGTTGGCATCGCCGCCGCGCGCCGCCTCGTCCGCCGCTCCGTCCAACGCCTCGATCAGGCGAGCGGTGAACCGTCCGAGTTGCCGGCTTTGTTCCTCGGCCGCCTCCTGCGTCCCCTCCGACGCGGTCATTGTGAAGACGACATCGTCCTGAAGTGCCCGGATGGCCGCTTTGAGGTCTTGTTGCCGTAATGGCTGCTGGACAGCACCAGAGTGACACGTGTCGAGAACGGCCAGCTTGCGGCACGGAACATCGGCGAAGGCCGCGAAATCCGCGAACGACAAGCAATCAGCGAACCGCTGCGATTTGAGATCGTCGTATTTGGCGTTGGCCGTGACGAAGAAGTAGCGGTCGGTCTGTTCGTCCCGTACCCCGTGCCCGGACAAAAAGAAGACGAGCAGATCGTCGGGAGTCGCCTCGCGGCGAAGTCGCTCCGCGTAGTCCGCCGTGATCACGGTCCACATCGGTCGAGTGGCATTGTCGTTAAGCAATAGTGCTACGTCGGTGGCCGGCGCCCCTTGCCGTAGCGCATCGACGAGGCGCCGGGCATTGTTGACGGCGAAATCGAGACGCTGAATTTGGGCATCCCGATAGTCATTGACGCCGGCGGCCAGCACGTACACTCGCTGCGGTCGCGGCTGCGCCATTGCCGCGCTGCGGACTTGCACGGTTTGGGACTCGGCCGCTTCGGCGTCGGTGGACGCGACGACTTGAATCAGGATCCGCGGATCCGATGGGAGCGCGGCATTCCACTCGAAAACGTATTCCCGACCGCCCGGCGTGATCTGCTCATGGAGCAACTGCCGCACGGGCGCTACGACTCCATTGGCGAACGCTTTCGGAGGAATCAACTCCAGCCCGTCCCGCACAACGATCTTGGCGCGGATCGTCACCCGCTGCTCGGCAAGTTGCTCGTCGGGTCGCGGCGAGATGATCTCGATGCGCGGTTTGAGCCGGTACTGCGGCAACACGGCATCTTGTCCATCACCCGGGGGTGGATCTGACGCAGTGCGCAAGGCGGCAGGCAGACTCCCCGCGCTGAGCAGCTTGCTCATTACCTCCGGCCGTTCG
>CAZFLF010000775.1:0-4097 GCA_964519825.1 uncultured Pirellulaceae bacterium
CGCTTCTCGATCCGCACGCTGGCAGTTTTCGTGACACTCGTCTGCGCGTACTTCGGAGCGTGGGAGGCGACGAAGAGGTACGGAGTGCCAAAAATCGACCTGGAAGCACCGGTCGAGGCGCACACGCTTGCCGAAGCTGGCTCACCAATGCCGCTTGTGGTTTGGCAGGATGAAGTCGATTTCAACGGCGCGGAATTCGAGTTTGTACGAAAATACTACCTTTGGCTTTTCGGTCCCAAGATCAAACTGCCGTTCGAGTCGACGTGGTAATGATTGCTATGTCAAACAAGCGGGCCGTCAGGACACTTCCCCCGCCCGATTGGCAGGGGCATTAGAATGGCGGGCATGGAACGACAGGCTCTTGGTCGAGACCGACTCTTAATACGTTTCTGGTGTTCTCTGGGAATGATGCCATTCCTTGGATACTTAGTAGTCACAACAAACGGTTGGGGCGTTGTCATTTACTCGATGGCCACTCTGTACTTCCTGTACTTGGTAATCTCTGGGGTGATTGCCCTGCGTAAACTGCGACGCATCGACCCGAATCCGATGGATTAGACTGACCCAATACCGCCTCTGGCTCTTTGGCCCAAAAATCAAATTTCCGTTCGAGTCGACGCGAGAATGCTTCTTGGCCAGCAACGCAACGTCAGGATACTTCCCATGCCCGATTGTCAGGGCGTTAGAATGGCGGGAATGGAAGAACGTCGGATTTTAGCGTTAATTAGTGGGAATCAGTGTTCCTGACTCCTTGGTTTTGAAACTTGGAAGTACTGAATGACCAATGCAAGAAAAAAGAATCGCCGGCTAATCTGGAAGACTGCCGGCGATCAGTACCCCCTACCGGATTCGAACCGGTGTTGCCGGACTGAGAACCCGGAGTCCTAGGCCTCTAGACGAAGGGGGCAAACACAACTTCACCGATTGCGGTGCGGGTTTGCGGATATTGTGTCCTCGTACGGCAAGTTGTCAACTCCCGTCGGGCACCGCGCCGTTGGCGCGAGGCGTATCCGAACGAGAAGCCGAATTGGGTAGATCTTTGACGAGCGCGTTAACGAGTTCTTCGAGCTTTCCTTGGAGGCGGCGAGATTCCAGTTCCTTGATATTCTCGCGTAAGTCCTCGTCGACCTGCGGGGATCGTGCGGTAATTTTCGCCAGCTTGTCCACGGTCTCATTTGCGAGAGTTCGCTCGCCGCGGCGTTCGAAAATGTTGGCCAGTCGCGTCAGCGCGCTAGTCTGGACGAGGGCACTCCCCTCATCGTCGGCAAGGTCATTCAACATTTTGATGGCATCTTCTGTCCGTCCTTCTTCGTCATACAGCCGAGCGAGTTGAAGTTTCGCCTTGCGCGCATATTCCATGTTGATGGGATCGGCATCCGGTGGAAAATTCTCGGCAACCGCTTTCCAGGCGCGTTCGGTTCCGAGGAAGAGGGCTGCAAAGTACTGGGCTTCGGCCGATTCCTTCTTCGTTATTTCCGGCAACGACTCGGAGCGGAATTCGAGCAGCGACGGAGCTCGCGACAGCCAGGCGAAGCCGCCGCCGATCGAAAAAGCGACGAGCACCAAAGCGACCACGGCCATGCCGGGCCGCCAGAGCCGCGGTAGCCGCGATTCATGCACCATCACGGTGGCCAACTTCTGGGTTGCCGCGATCCGACCCACCGCCTCGGTTTCCCAGGCCTGATCTGTCCCGTCTTCATCCGCCAGCGACCATTCATCCGCTCCTTCGACCACCACGGTGCGCAAATCGCGCAACACGTCGGCGGCCGTCGAATAGCGGTTCTCCGGTTTCTTTTCCAACAACTGATGAACGATGCGGCAGAGGCTCCCCGGCAGATCCTTACGCAGCGTTTCGAGCCGCGGGGGATCGGTCTTCAGATGATGCACCGCGACGGTGATGGGATTGTCAGCCTCGAACGGCGGCCGGCCCAACAGCATCTCGTAACAACTGACTCCAAATGAATAGAGATCGCTACGCGGATCGAGAACGCGCCCCTCAACTTGCTCGGGGCTCATGTACAGCGGCGTTCCCATCGTCATGCCGACCTGAGTCAGATCAACTCGCGCGCCGTCGTTGGTCACTCGAGCCAAGCCGAAATCCGCCACCTTCACCTCGCCCGTGGACGTCAACATGATGTTCTCAGGCTTGATATCGCGATGGATGATTCCCCGTTGCCCCGCCTTGTTGAGCGCTGCGGCGACTTGCCGCATGACAGAGACAGCCTGGCGCGCATCCAGTGGCCCGCGTCTGCCGACGAATTGCTTCAGGTTTTGCCCGTCGACGAACTCCTGCGCGATAAAGTGAATGCCGTCCACACAGCCCACCTCGTGGATCTGCACGATGTTCGCGTGGATCAGCGCCGCCGCCGCCTGGGCCTCGTTGTGGAATCGCCGCACATAGGATGCATCCCCGGCCAGATTGCGGTGCAAAACCTTGAGGGCAATCTGTCGCCGCAGGGAGATCTGCTCGGCAAGATAGACGTCTGCCATCCCCCCCCGACCCAATCGGCGGCCAAGCTGATAATTGCCGATTTGTCGATTGGACAAATCAGGTTCGGGCTGATTTTCGGCGGTGGAATGCACGGGCGCCATTCTCTGTCCTTCATCGACAGCCATCTCCGGGAATGGCCACCGTACCGTCGAGCATCGCACAATCGGCACGGCGTCGCAAGCGGACCGAGCACCCGTCGCGGACCGAGAATCAGCGGTTAATTTCTACTCCAACATTGAGTCCGTTCACCAGGACCGTGTCGTTGGAGTTGTCATTCGTCAAACCCAATGACGGCAGCGTGTACGCGACCTTGGAACTCGCTCGACTGACTCCTCCAATGGCCATGCCGGTGTAACCCAGCCGGAACGCCAACCAACTGCTGGCATAATATGAGGCCTCCAATCTCCACTCACCGACCGGTGCGAACTCCGCATTGGTTTGCAGGGAATTAAAGGAGAAGGATTCCAAGGCCAGCGGCTGGTTGACACCGCCTGGCGAAGCATTCGAGGCGATGTTGCCGTTTAGCCGGTTGTTTTGAAAGTTGATACCGGCCAGGAACCGCCCTTCCGCGGTAAATCGAAACCACTCGCGATTGGCGGCCCAGCGAGCGCCGATTTGTGGGCCAAGAATGTCGTTGTCCGAGTTGACATTCCATCGGCTCGAATCGAGTATGCCTCCGGTGGCTACCACGTTGAATTCTTCGCGGAACTCCAGATAACGCATTCCGCAAAACAAATCCACCGTGCTCGCGCCCCAACCGGTGGGTCGATAGACGTCCATGAGTTCGACACCGGTGAGATGAACCGAGTTAGTCGCCGTGACGGTGCTAAATGTCACCAGCCAGCCCACAAGATCGCCCGCGTCGATCGCAGCGGGCTGGTCCGGAGTTCCGTCGAACGGAGCGATAAAGAGACCAGCGTTGACCGGATCAGGTGTTCCTAGGTCCTGGCCGCTTCGCCCGTAAATCTGGTTCAGGTTCACATCATCATCGAAGCCGTCGTTGTTGGCATCTTGATATCCCCGCAGCAGTCCATCGGGGTCGTTCGGCATGAACCAGACGCCATTCGCGTCGATTTGGTCGCGATGCGAGTAGAACAACACGCTTCCCGTCCAGCCGCGCCGATCCTCCACACGACCGAAGTCCACCCGGCCCCCTAGCGACCAGTTCGACGTGATGAATCCGGTATCCAAACTGTTCCCGCGAAAGTAGCTCAGTCCACCTACGTTTACCATCCCTTCGGAACCACGATCCCCAATCGCCGTGATGTCAGATCGCGTGACTCCCCAGGTCAATAGGTCAAGCTGCACGAACATCCGGTTGGGGCCAGGTCCATACGATCCGTATGCGACGTCACTCAACAATCCGTCCCCATGTACGGCTCCTCCTGGAATGGCACCGGCGTTGAGGGCGCCACCGCTAATAGCTCCGCCCGTAAACGAGCCTCCGGAAAAAGAGCCTCCGGTCAGCAAGCCCCCGGTCAGCAAGCCCCCGGAAAAAATACCCCCGGTAAGAGGGCGTCCGGTAGTCGAGACTGCAGGAGGAGCATCTTTCGTAGGCGCGCCGCTGGTAAGGGAGCTTTCGGTCGTAGAGGCAGCAGGAGCACCC
>CAZFLF010000776.1:0-4097 GCA_964519825.1 uncultured Pirellulaceae bacterium
GAGTGCGGGGTGCGGGGTGCGGGGTGCGGGGTGCGGGGTGCGGGGTACTCGGTGTTGCGTACTCCGTACTCCGTACCCCGTACTCCGTACTTCGTACCTGACTACCCGATCCCGAATTCCTTGAGCACGAGTCCACAGACGTCAATGTCTTGCAGCACTGATCGCCCGGCTAACACCGGTCGCGACGACATGAGAACCGTTCGTTGTGCTGGACTAACCGCCGGCGCACCGTGCGAACCTTTGACCAACGATGCGTCGAGAGGAATGCTCTTTGTGGCGAAGTCGAAGAAGAGTTCGACCGGGTCGTATCCAGGCTTGCGGTGAATGTCGACAGTGCGGGCATAAGCCGGTGCGCGCGAGTCCTCGCGCCACCAGTAATACGCCTGCCAGCTGTCGGCCGCGGAGATCAACACAACGTCGCCCGAACGCTCATGGCCGAGCGCATACTTGTCGAGCGCGTTACCCGCCAACACTTCGGCGATTCCGTTCTGATTGCGGAAGACGTCGACGACACGACGGATGGCGGCTTGGTCGCGATCTTGGACAAATATGTGAGAAATCTGATGGTCGACCAGCGCCCACGCCGAACTCCGTTCCAAGTCTAAGTGTTCTCCATCTGACTCTTCACGCACGTGCAGCAATTCCGCGGCTCGCAGCATTCGGTTCGGGTAGGCGACATGCGCGACGGGCACGATCGCGTATTCGCCCGCCGCTAGCCACAGCACCTCGTCGCCAGCAAATGCTTCGCCCAGTCCGGCCGAGAGTCGCTGGATTACACCGTCCAGTTCGCCGACTGCGGCCAGTGCCGCTGGGCTGTCAGGTCCGCTCTTCTGCGCGGCGTAGTCGAGGTGCGGCAGATAGAGATAAGAAAATCGCGGCTGGAATCGCTGAGCCGCAAACACGGCAGAGTCCGCGATCCAAGTGGTCGACTTAATGTTCGCCAGCGGACCCCAGAAATGCTGCAGTGGAAAATGACCGAATCGATCCCGTAATTCGCCGTAAAATTCCGGTGGCTTCGTGTAGCACCAGAGGGACTCGGAGCCGTCCGGATTATGCACCGGCGCGGGCATGCAGATGTAGTCCGCACCGCAGCCCTTGCTGAGCATCGGAAACCAAACAGCCGACGTCAGAGCGCGATCGTGCTGATGCAACAGATCCCAGATTTGCGGCGCGGCAATCTTGTCATTCGACGCCGTCCACATTTCGACCTCTCGGCGGTCGCGCCAATAAAAGCCGTTTGCCACGACGCCATGCTGCGCCGGCAACTTTCCGGTCAGCATGTTCGATTGCACCGGCCATGTCACAGCAGGACAACTCGGAATGAGAGTCGCTCGTTCTCCCTGAGCCATCACTGCGGCCAGTGCCGGCATGTTCGCCAAATCGCCGGCTCGCAATCCCGGAATTGACAAGAGAATGACGCGATTCATTTGAGCTCTTTCAATTAGGCAAAAGCCAAGGTGTGTGATGTACGGGAGTACGGAGTACGGAGTACGGATTACGGGGTACGGTGTACGGTGTACGGTGTACGGGATTACAGGAGTACACCGTACTCGGTACTCCGTACTCCGTACTCCGTACTCGCGACCGACAATTACACGTGGCAATCAGTCGAATCACTCCTTGGACTGCGACGCACCAACATAGCGACTTAAAAGCGTAATGTTGCGAATGAACGTCCTCGTTTCGATCACCTGTTGGGTGTCGTCCGAGTCGCCGTGGTGGCTCAGACGTCCCTCCTCGACCCAAGCCCCACGCTCGTCCATTGCGGCGATGACGGCGCGAATCTGGCTATCCGGCGGCGCGGAGCGGGCGGGCGTTTGCCGAGCCAGTTGACGCAGCGACTCAAGTTCTTTCGCCGTGACCTTTTCCAACCGCTCGTATTCGCGAGCGATCGCATCAAGGTTGGCGGAGACTTTGAAGGCATAGTGCGTTGGAAGATCGCTGTCGTCATAGGTCAATTCGTACTGCTTAGTGAAATAGAGCGGCTTATTCGTTTGTAGTTCGTAAAATCGCGCCAACCGTCCGTTCGGCAATTGCGACCGCCGGAGATAGGCCAGGGCAACGGGAACCGGTGCCAGAAATTTTCTGTCGCCCGTTTCCACGTACAACCGGTGCAGAATGCGGAGAACTCCTTGCGATTCGCCGCCGGAAATCGCCGGCGGTTCGAATTTTCGCGCCCAAACGGGTCGCATTTCGAAATCGTATTGCTGCGCCCACGCTGGTTGCGGTTCGGGCATCTGGGCCAACAGGATGAATCCGCCGGCCTTGATCGCGGCGTCGCGATACTTGGGGTCCTGGTACACTCGCGTCGCCCGAAACAGCATGTCGATCGTATCGGCGATGGCGTTGTCGTTGAACGTGTAGTAAAGCTGATACTTCGCGCCAGGATGTTTGCGCACCCAATCCGGTGGATACGAGGCGGACTTGACTGGATACTTGGCCGGATCCGGAAACTCTTGGTACCCCTGCGGCCAGGCCCCATTGGGAAACTGAGCCTTCAATACCGAGTCGAGAGCGAATAGCGTCGCTGCATGGACCCGCGCGTCGCGGAATTCCAAAGCTCGGTCTAACTGCATGAGGAACGTCAGCGCGGACTGTGACTTGTTGTCATCAAACGTTGTCCAGTTCGAACCAACCTTCTTGCGTTCCGGATCGACGCGGTAGGCGTTCTTCTTTCGTCCCTCTTCGCCAAATTCGATCGACGACGACCAGCCGCCGCTGCGCAATTGTCCTTGGATCAAGCATTCGCCAGCTGCCCGTGCCGCATCCAACAGGTACTTTTCCTGAGTTCGCTCGAATGCTTCGACGTAGGCCAAACCCACGGCTGGCGTGCCCGGCGGCTGCACCCACACGGTATCCAGTCCAGTCTTTCCCTCCCCTTCGCGTTTCGACAGATCCGCACTATAGCGATACACATACCCGCCGTGCGCAGCGACTTTGGTCCGGAAGAAATCGACCGAACGTTGCAAAGCGCGCGACGACTCATCCCGCAGCGGTTCGTCGGCAAGCGTGAATTGCAACAGCCCTAAGAAATCGATGGCCAATATCGCGGCCAGGAAGAGTTGCCATGTTGCACAATGACGGGTCGTCATGGAGGAAGTCTCGTGTCACGTTTCGAAATCGAACCAGCACCTTCAGCTGTTCGGCAATCGCCGTAATAAGTCCGCCATTTCTAGTGCGGCCAAGGCGCATTCGGTTCCCTTGTTGCCGTGACTGCCTCCCGCGCGATTGATCGCCTGCTCGACGGAGTTACAAGTTAGCAGGCCGAACGAGATAGGAACGCCGGTTCGCAAGGAGATCTCACCCAGACTGAGGCTGACTTGCCGGTTAATGTGTTGATCGTGGGTGGTTTCCCCTCGGATCACCGCGCCGAGGCAAAGTACCGCCGCATACCTCCGCGATTCGGCCAACCTTTGAGCGACCAAGGGCAACTCCCAAGCGCCGGGCACCCAGGCCACATCCAGCTCCTCGTTCCCGACCCCATGTTCGCTCAGGGTTGCCACCGCACCGTTCAGCAGGCTGCGGGTGATCGAATCGTTATACCGCGAGACCACAATGGCGAATCGCTGTCCGGCCGGATCGAGGCTACCTTGGAATTCGGTGGACATGCGGCCTCATTTCATGTTCATGCTCATCAGGAACTCGGCGTTCGACTTGGTCTTTTGCAGCCGAGTAACGAGCAATTCCATGGCATCGGGAGCATTCATTTCATTGAGGACCCGCCGCAACACACACACCCGACGATACTCATCGGGATCCATGAGGATTTCTTCTTTCCGGGTGCCGCTACGATTGATATCGATCGCCGGCCAAACGCGACGGTCGACGAGTTTCCGGTCAAGCACGATTTCCATGTTGCCGGTCCCTTTGAACTCCTCGAATATTACTTCGTCCATCCTGCTGCCGGTATCGACGAGTGCGGTGGCTAGCACGGTCAGTGAACCACCTTCTTCGATCTTGCGCGCGGAGCCGAAAAATGCCTTGGGCTTTTGCATGGCGTTGGCGTCCAGACCTCCGGATAGCAGTTTGCCGGACTGTGGGCACTCGGTATTCCAGGCCCGCGCCAGACGCGTGATGGAATCGAGAAAGATCACTAC
>CAZFLF010000777.1:0-4092 GCA_964519825.1 uncultured Pirellulaceae bacterium
GACCCAGCGCCGCTAAGGATTTCCAGAACGATCCGCCAATGACGCAGATTCCGGAGATATCCCGATTGCCGCATGCCGGCGATTCGCTCGGCATGCCAGGACGATGCGGATCGAATCGTAGTCGACTTGTCCGCACAAGGCCTCGTGAATTGGTTTCAGCCGCTCGGGGCCAGCGTAGTCGGCGGCGACTTCGATCCGTTCGATGTCATCGTCGGACACCCACTGGCGGGCGTCGGTGACGCGGTCGTGGACAATGAACTCGCTGAGATAACCGCGAGTCGTCGAAGGCGCGCGATCGAGTTGTGCGGCAACCTCCAGCACGGAATGTCCTTGACGGAACAACGCGAATGTGCGGAGTGCTGCTTCGCTCGGAGCCGACTTTCGGTCGAAGCGGACCGTCGAGTCAGCCACGGGGGGATCGAGTTGCACTGAATGTTCGCGGCAATAGGCCACTACGCACTCCACAAACGCGGGGCCGTAGTCTTTTGCCTTTCGTTCGCCGACTCCATGCACACCGAGCAAGCGGTCGATTGTCGACGGACGCCGCCGAGCCATGTCTCGGAGCGTCGCGTCGCTGAAGACAAGATGGCTGGGTACACCTGTTACTTCGGCCCGCACTCGCCGCAATTGTCGCAGTAGCTCAAACAAACCACGGTCAACTCCTTCCCAGGAATCGACAATGGATGACGGCGTGCTCTTCGATTTGGCGGTGACAGCTCGCAGCAACTTCGGCGTTGCCGTTCCCTTGAGAAGATCGCGGCCCGGCGGCGCAACGGCTAGCACCTGATACTCGCCGCCACGGCACAAGAAGCCTTGCTGGAGGAGCTGTTCGATCCAGTCGCGGATGTCACGCTTCCGATAGTCCGACAGCAGTCCCCATGTCGAAAGGTGATCGTGTTGCAACTCGCAGATTCGTTGCTCGCGCGAGCCGACCAGCACCTTGGCGACGTAGTCGGCACCGAATCGTTCGCCGACGCGCAGCACGCAGGACAGGATTTTTTGACCAACCACGAGCGGGTCGGAGATCTGCTGCAAAGTACCCAGGCAGATATCGCATGCGCCACATGTGTCCGCTAAGGTTTGGCCAAAGTGATTTAGCAGCGCGGCGTGCCGGCACGTCACTCCCGTGCAATAATCGGACACGGCCTGCAAGCCGCGTTCGGCGGCCAGTCGCGACTCAGCGGGAGCCTCCGTAAGGATCCGTTGCCACAGCATGCGGTCCTGTGGCGAGTACAGGAGCCAGCATTCCGCATCAAGTCCGTCGCGTCCGGCCCGGCCGCTTTCTTGTTGATAGTTCTCAAGCGACCGGGGCATTCCGGCATGGACGACGTAGCGGACATTCGACTTGTCGATGCCCATCCCGAATGCAATGGTCGCAACCATGGTTTCGACCTGCTCGTCGATGAAGGCATCTTGGTTTGCACGCCGCTGATCGTCGGTCATCCCCGCGTGGTACGGCAGTGTGGAGTAGCCGAGCTGGTTCAATCGCTGGCTCGTCTCGTCCACTTCTGCGCGGGAAATACAGTAGACGATCCCAAACTGTCCGCGGTTGCGGTCGAGAACGGAGCAAATCTGGTTAAGTCCTCCATCGCGCCGCGCGACGTGATAGACCAGATTTGGCCGATGGAAGTTGCCGACCAGCACCTGTGCATCGACCAGTCCGAGCAACCGCACAATGTCATCGCGCACGGCTGCCGTGGCGGTCGCGGTGAAAGCATGGAGCGAAACTCCCGGGAAACTTTCGCGAAGACGATGCAGCTCGCGGTATTCTGGGCGAAAATCGTGTCCCCAAGAGCTGATGCAGTGTGCTTCGTCGATCGCGATGAATGCCAGCCGATGTGATTGCAGGAATTCGATCGTCTTGTCCGCGAGTAGCCGTTCAGGAGCGACGTAGAACAACTTGAGAGAACCCTTGCGAACGCGCTGGGCAACCTCGCGACGTTCGTCCGCCGACATGGTGCTGTTAACCGCCGCCGCAGAGATCCCACACTCGATCAAGCCATCGACTTGATCTTTCATCAAAGCGATGAGCGGTGAAACGATAATCGCTAACCCGTCTTTGCAGAGCGCCGGCACCTGGTAACAGAGCGACTTCCCGCCGCCGGTCGGCAGGACCACCAGCGAGTCGCGCCCCTCGAAGACGCTGACCATCGCTTCCCGCTGCAACGGCAAGAACTGTTCGTATCCCCAGAATTGACGCAATACTCCCCGTAACCGGTCGTCAACCAGCGAGCCGCCGGCTGCTGTCGTATCCGCGACAGTACCGTCCGCCACGGTCCTGATAACCGTCGTGTCGTTAACCGGTGAGCAATCGGCAGTCATGACATCTGCCCTGCGGAGCTCGTCGAGTTTCGCCGGGAATTATTTGCTGGTCGCTCCCACGGGAAACTCGGCGCTTGACTACGGCAATCACACAGCCTGTCAGTCGTAATTTGTCCCGCTTCCATGCCGCGGAACGCCTCCTTGCATACCATCCATTAGTAGGGTTACACTACCACATCCAAAAACGATTGCCATACCTGCGAGAAGTTTCCGTGCCGGACCCATCGCCAGCCGTTTTTACCATCGGACACTCCAATCATGAGGGGGCGCAGTTCCTGCAACTGCTGGTTCAACACGGCATCGATGTGCTGGCCGATGTCCGTTCGCATCCGTATTCGCGCTATAGCCCACAATTCAATCGCGAGTCGCTGCAACAGGCGCTCACGGAAGTCAACGTTCGCTATCTGTTCTTAGGTGACCAGCTTGGCGGGCGGCCGGCGGATGAATCGTTTTACGACGAGAATGGGCACGTTCTGTACTGGCGCGTCGCCGAGGCGCCATTCTTTCGCGAAGGAATCGAGCGCGTCGAATTCGGCCGCCAACAGTCTCGCATCGCGCTGATGTGCAGCGAAGAAAACCCGGCGGTCTGCCATCGCTGCTTGCTGGTCACACGAGTGCTCGCCGAACGCGGCATCGACGTGCAACACATTCGCGGCGACGGCAGCGTTCAGTCCCAGAAGGAAGTTGACGAGCAGGCCGGAATCGGGCGGCAGGGGATGCTATTTGCCGAACTGGAGCAAGACACGTGGAGATCTTTACGATCGGTTTTACCCAAAGTTCCGCCGAGCACTTCTTCGGACGACTGAAGCGGGCCGGCATTCATCGGCTGGTCGATGTGCGGCTGAACAACAGCTCCCAACTCGCCGCCTTCGCTAAGCGTGATGACCTGGCCTTCTTTCTGCGTGGACTTTGCGACGTGGAATATGTGCATGAGCCGCTGCTGGCGCCGACCCAAGAAATCCTAGACGCGTTTAAGAAACAGAAAGGGGATTGGGAGGTCTACGAACGGAAGTTTGTGCAGTTATTGGAGCAGCGGGGCGTGGAAACCGCGCTGCGCCGTGACGATTTCCAGATTTCCAGCGTGCTGCTGTGCAGCGAACCCACGCCCGAACATTGCCACCGGCGGCTGGTTGCCGAGTACCTGCAGAAAAAATGGGACGACGTCGACATCGTACATCTCTAGAGGAGAACGTCACCCATGCGGATTGTCGTCAATCACTTGACCCGTATGCAAAAGGGGTTCATGTGCGCCGCAGGAATTGACCCGGCGACGGGACGATCGATCCGTCCCGTGCTTGACCGGCAGATGCGTGTCGAGATGCTGGCCTGCCACGGCGGTCCGTTCGCGCTGGGGCGGATCGTCGACCTGGGCGAAACGCGTTTCGTCGGGCGAGTGCCTGAAATTGAAGACCGACAGTTCGACCCGTCCCAAGCACGGGTGGAAGGGGAACTCGACGCCGACCAATTCCGCCAGTTACTAGAGTCCGTGGCGACCGAGAGACTCGAGGCGATTTTCGGTCGCGAGTTGAAGAAGGTGGGAAATTCGTGTGCGGTGACCGAGCAGCGCGGCACGCGATCACTGGGTTGCGTTTGGGCCAGCGAGTGTGTGTTGATCGGGGAAACCACGCCGAACGGAACCCGGCGGATTCGTCTGACATTCGCGAGTGATCGCGGATCACTACGCCTTCCGGTCACCGACGTGCGGCTGTACGGCGAAGATCACGTCACGGTCGATGAGCAACAGCTGGCCGACTTCGCCGAGCAGCTGCT
>CAZFLF010000778.1:0-4087 GCA_964519825.1 uncultured Pirellulaceae bacterium
GTCCAGCGTCCATTCCGTGTCATGCTTGTCGACCGCGACGAAACCCTGAGCAAGCGTCGGGCCGGTGTCGATGCCACAGTCGATCTGATGAATCGTCACCCCCACCTGCTGCTCATCGCAATAATAAAGGGGCCAGAACAGCGTCTCTTCGCCGCGATAGTACGGGGCAATTCCAAAGTGAATGTTGATCGTCCCCTCATGAGGAATTCCGAAAATGTGCGGCTTGAGCAGCGGCGCGCCGACCGTGATCATGATGTCGGGGTTCAATGAATGGATGAGCGTGGCGGTCGAGAGTTGATTCACTGCGGTGACAGGAAGTTCCAACACCGACGGCAGCTTGGGAATTGGCTGGTCGCCATACAGTAACCGCCGGACTTGATCGAAACCGCGCGACTGCAATCTGGAATAAAAGAAACGCTCCTCGAGCTGCCGCCAAACGCTCTTGCTGAACACGCTGCGGAGCTTGCTCCACACGGTCCACGATTTTGGTTTGCAATGCAGGCGCACCAACTTCGTTTCGGGAAACGCTTGCAGCAATCGGTCGACAACGTAGCCAGTCGAAACGCCCAGTGTGCTCAGGCAAACAATGTTCATTCGCAACCGTAGAACGTCCCGGCTGCCGGTCAAATACTGGGCATGCCGGTGGTGCGGATGAAGTCGGTAGTATCGAGAAATCGGCCATTGGAAGGGCGTGGCGCAAACACATTCCGCAGCCAAGACTGCTTGCACCAGCTAAGACGGGCACCTTTCCCGTCAGATAATTCCTGACTGGAAGGTCCCCTCCAAGTGCCGCCGATGCAGATCGCATCACATCTCCGGCCGAAGTACAACCAGAACGGAAGCAGCGTATTTGTTGCGATCCGCCGTTTCCGGTCGGTACAATCCTGGCCGCTTTCACGCCGGATCCCTACCAATCTGAGGCTGCGTATGGGGATGCAACCCTTCACCAAGCGCGCGACATATGCCCGGACGCTTTGGCAGTCTTTGGGCTGCACTGCCGTTTTGGCGCTGGCTGGCGCTGGTAAGGGTCTCGCTCAAGTCAGCGCGGTTCCGGTGCTAAGGCCAGCATCGATATCGATCCATAGTGAGCCGATGCCGTTCAAAGTCGGATCGCCGCTCAGCGTTCGTACGCCTGTGTCGCGGCCGATACCAATCAAGGGGCTAATTACTTGGTCGATCGAAACGCGCCGCCATCGCGGATGGTTATACACGGCGGTGCCGAGCCCGGACGGGCGCAGCGTGGCGACAGGTGGGCTCGACGGCACCATTCGGATTTGGGATACGACCAGCGGCGAATTCATACGGGCTTTGGTCGGACATGATAGTTATGTGTACGGTCTGGCTTGGTCGCCCGATGGGAAATATCTGGCTTCCGGAGGCGCATTCGACGCCACCACTCGCATTTGGGCGATCGAGACCGGACGGCTATTGCGGACGTCAAGGCATTCAGCCTACGTCTCTCGAGTCGCGTGGTCACCGGACGGCAGGCAGCTTCTGGCGGCCGGCGGTGAAAGCGGCCACATTCTGGTTTGGGACGCGGAGTCGGGAAAGGAAATGGGAAAACTAGAGATGGGCAGACCGATCTACTGCGTAGCGTGGTCCCCCGATGGCGCCACGATCGCCGTCGGCGTTCATGAACAGGCCGCTCATTTTGTCGATGCGTCTCAATTCAAAGTACGTGCTTCCCTCGGTGACACGTCCGACAACGTCTATGCAGTCACCTGGGCTCCAGACAGCCGTTACGTTGCCGCCGCGACTGGAAAGGCCACGATCGTCTGGGACGTCTTAGAGAATAAGCTCGCACGTTCCTTGCCCGCCGCGTCATCCGTAGCCTGGTCCCCTGACGGCAACACGCTGGCGACAGCGCCGTCGGGTGGCGCTGTTCAATTGTTTAACGCCGCGACGGGTGACAGCTTAAAAACGTTGCCAATTACGGCTACGGGAATGGCGTGGTCGCCTGATGGTTCGCTGTTGATGGCGCACACGTCGGCGAACGTTTCACTCTGGGATCCCGTGATGGACAAGGCACGGCATATCATTGATACCGGCGGAGGAACTCCGCAAGTGACTTGGATGGCGGGCGGAAAGCTGATTCTGACGGGAATGGGCTCGAATACGATTTCCTTGTTCGACGTGCAGGGTAAACACCTCCGGAATTTAACGGGACATACGGCGGCGGTTTATTGCGCTGCCCTCACGGTCAACGGCAAAGTGTTGGCGACGGGTTCCGCCGACAAGACGATCAAGATCTGGGAGATCTCCAGCGGCAAAGTGCTGTACTCTCTGGAAGGTCATGTTGCGCCGGTTACCGCTGTGGGTTGGTCATCGAATGGACGCACTTTGGCGTCCGGTTCTGCGGACACGACCATCCGCATTTGGGACGCAGCCAAGGGTCGAATGGAGCATTCGCTGCAAGGGCATACGAAGTCCGTCAACGCGATCGCGTGGTCGGCAAAATCGCTGGCGTCCGGCGGTGCAGATGGGCAAGCAATCCTGTGGAATGCGAATTCAGGTCAAAAGGTGCACTCGTTGCCGGTCAACATTGCCGTGCAATCGGTGGCTTGGACCGACGATGGCAAGTATCTGGCTACAGGTGATTCCGAAGCCAAAATTACGATTTGGAACGCGGCAACCGGCACACCCATGGCGCGTTTGGAACGCGGGGGAAGCCCGCCCGCAGTGTCGGCGTTGGCCTGGGCGACCAATCGCCCATTTCTCGCAGCGGGTCGCGCCAACCATACCCTACAGCTCTGGGACGTGCGTGCGAACAAAGCGGTCCACGACCTACAAGCGATGGCCCCTGTGCAATCGGTGGCCTGGGCTGCAGGCGGCAACGTCATTGTCGCCGGCGTCAATGACCGTTGCTTACGCTCCTGGGACGCGGCCTCCGGAAAGATACTTGCCACGATGATCGGTGACGGAAATCAACTTGCGATCGTCAGCGCGGAAGGACATTTTCGGACGGCGCCCGACGGCAAGTCGGAGTTGGTATACGTAGCACAAACTGAGCGTGGCCAGGAAACTCTGTCCCCGACAGAATTCGCCGCCCAGTTCAAATGGAAGAACTCGCCGCAACTACGCCTGACTGGCGAATGAGGCTGCTGGAATCGGACCCATTTGCGTTGTCGCAACCATCGCGCTTTCAAGTACTGCAAGGGCCGCTACCACCAACGTGGGTTGGTACGAATGAACTCGAGCACCGCTTGATACTTGGGCGCCGTGGCTGGGTCCTGCGATTCTGCTTCGAGCATTCCCCAACTGCCCCATTTGCTCGGCCGCGTCACGCTGCTGAACACCGTGAACAGACCGCCACCGGCTTCTTTCCAACTTGCCATGTCTTCCAGATAGAGTTGTTTCATACGCGGATCGCGATTGGCCGCGTGCAGCGTCTTCATCAAAGGCTCGTGGTTCTCCGCGCCTTGAAAGCCCACCAGATGCTGTCCCCCCTCGTAGGAGATCACCTTGAGTCCGTGGCGGCTGGCCGCCTGGACCACGGAGGCGATGCGATCGCGATTCGCACGAATCTCTTCCCGGCATCGATCAAAGATCTGGTTGAGCGGCATTGCGGCGACTTCGTCAGCCGTCTCCAGCCTCCCCAGCGAGTGCCCGAAATAGGGAGCGATCGCGATCGCGTCGGCGTGGCGATGGGCTTCCTCAAATGCGAGGACCTGCTCGCTGACCCATGGATTAGCGGACTGGCTGCCGAGCACTCTCACCAACCGATCCCGTCCACCGAAAACTTCTTCCCAAATCTTGAAGATCTGAACTGAACGGCGCGAGTGATAGAACAACTGTGCCTGGTACGCATTGTCCGACAACTTGAGTTTGCGGCCTTGTTCTTGCGCATAACGAGCTTGCTGGAATTGCCCGTTCCACACTTCATTGGAATGCTCGACGTACACACGCAGGCTGGGGTCCAGATGTTCCCTGACCAGCGTCGCGAAATGCCGAACGAAGTCGTCGCTGGCTAAATGCGGCATGCAGAACCACGGATCGGCGTGCAACCGGTTGCACAAATCGACCATGTATTCGACCGAGACCCCTCGAGCGGCTTGCGTCGCATCCGCCGGCAGCGGCCGGTCAGACC
>CAZFLF010000779.1:0-4085 GCA_964519825.1 uncultured Pirellulaceae bacterium
AAGAGATTCGCTTTCGCCACGACTGGTCGCTGGCCGACGATTTCGCCGCGCCCCGGGAACGGCTGCGGTTGGCCCTGCTCCCCAATCCCAACAGTCCCAGTGGCACCTTGGTCCCGCGCGACCGCGTTTGGGAACTAGCGCAAAAGTTGCCGTGTCCCCTGCTCATCGACGAGGCCTACGTCGACTTTGCCGACGAGCATTGTCTGGATCTCGTCCGGCGCAGCGAACAGGTGCTCGTTTCGCGCACGTTGAGCAAATCGTATTCACTCGCCGGATTGCGATTCGGATTCGTCGTCGCGCAGCCGTCGGTAATCGAACAACTCACCAAGGTGAAAGATTCGTACAACTGCGACGCGTTATCGATCGCCGGAGCGACCGCGGCGATCGATGACCAAGCTTGGCTGGCCGAAAACCGGGCCAAGCTCGTCGCCACTCGCGAGCGCTTGATCGCGGGGCTACAACAGCTCGGATTCGCCGTCGTTCCGTCGCAAGCTAACTTCGTTTGGTGCACACACCCCGCGCGACCGGCCAAGGCACTGTATGAATCGTTGAAAGCCAGCCAGGTTTTGGTGCGATATATGAATTATGCTGGCTGGGGCGACGGGCTGCGGATAAGTGTTGGAACCGACGAACAAATCGCAGCTTGCCTGACATTATTGAAGACGATGTTATAGAGCTATTGGTGACCGGGGATATGTTACGAACGGCGGTCTAAGTAATGCCCGGGAGCCGACTAAACTAGCAAATCGAGATAGGCATGGTACGCATTGCGAAAATCCATCGTCAGACCCGTGAAACGCAAATCGAGCTCGAGTTAAATCTCGATGGTTCCGGCCTCGCGGCGATCCAGACGGATGTCGGTTTTTTCGACCACATGCTGGAGTTGCTCACCAAGCATGCACTCATCGATTTAACGGTTAAGGCGCAAGGGGATCTGAACGTTGACCAGCATCATACCGTCGAAGACGTCGGTATCTGCTTCGGCCAAGCCATCCGGCAGGCGGTCGGTGATAAAGCGGGAATCCGTCGTTACGGGCACTTCACATTACCAATGGAAGAGACGCTGGTCACGACAGCAATCGATCTCAGTGGCCGGTACTTCCTCGCGTTCAATGCGGCGTTCCCTTCCCCCAAGATCGGCGAGTTTGATAGCGAACTGGTCGAGGACTTCTGGCAGGCGACCGCCGCCAATGCCCTGTGCAACCTCCACGTTGTCCTGCACCACGGCCGTAATAGCCATCACATCAGCGAAGCGATTTTCAAGTCAGCGGCCAGAGCGCTAAGAATGGCGATTGAATCTGATCCGCGCCAAGTCGGTGTGCCGAGCACCAAGGGAACATTGACCGGCTGAGCAGTCCTAGCCGGAAATTGTTGACCTTCAATTCATGGCGTGATAGGCTCCCTGACGAACAAGTTCCTGAATTCCCTATCACTTCTAGGCGTAGGGAGATCTTATGGCAGGGGGCAAGAAGCGGGCGAAGGGCGAACAACGGGCGAAGGGCGATCAGGGGGCGACGGGCGATCAGGGGAGTAGCGGGCTGTCTGAAGGCGTACGCGCCAGTTCTGGAGACGAACCCAAGCGAAGACCGTTCACGCCCGAAACATTAGATCGGACTGTGATTGCGATTCCCCTGCTTGAGAGGATAAAGCAGGAGAATCCAAACGCTAAGGGAGCAAAACGCACGTGGGCGGCGGGACGGTCGTGGCACGTCTATCCGATCATTATCGACCTGAACCTCGAGTTTCCAGGCGGTAGGGTTGCGGCGCGCGAGCAGGTGAAGCGGCTCGTGCACAATGTGCTGCAGGACCTGGGCATTGACCTGGCGGAACAAGGCATTCACGAGATCAAGAGCAAGCTCAGTCATCAGTATCTCTTTGCGCAACTCGAGGGGCGGGCAATCGAAGAGCTGGTGCGGCGCGATGTTGCGGCCCATGACGCTGGAATCACTAGCGATTCCCAGGGGGTCACGAGCGATTCCCAGACTCAGGTTTCTGCGGGCAACGCCATCTACCGCATCTGGCCGGACTTCGAGATCCACGGACTAACCACCAAGTCAGTAAGCACCGTGAAGGCTGACGCAGCACACAATGCGTTCGCCGCATTGGGAGATGGGATTGTATGGGCAGTATTAGATTCGGGTATTGATGGAACGCACCCGCATTTCGACAAGCACAAGAACTTGCGCCCGGACCCGCCGTTGGACCATTATGATTTTACGGTCTTGAGGGGGCGCGGCAGCGCGCTGGTGGATGTATATGGGCATGGAACGCATGTTGCGGGGATCATCGCGGGGGCGCGGACCGAGTCGGAAGGCCCAATTGAGGCGGAAATCCGCTATCGGGACGAGTCGGGGGAGGTCCGGACGAAGACGGTGAAGCCTTCGAGCATCACCGGCATGGCGCCTAAGTGCAAACTGCTGAGCTTCAAAGTGCTGAATGACGACGGGCAGGGGACCGTGAGCAATCTCATTGCGGCGCTGGAGGCGATCCACGAGGTCAATGGATATGGTCGTAGGATCCGCATCCACGGAGTGAACATGAGCGTGGGATATGACTTTGAACCAGAGTGGTTCGCCTGTGGTCAAAGCCCGCTGTGTGTGGAAGTCGACCGGCTGGTTCGCAGTGGAGTGGTCATAGTCGTGGCTGCCGGGAACACGGGATATGGTTGGAACCAGTCGGCGTTTCGAGGCGCAGTGGCGGCGGGAATGGACTTGACGATTAATGATCCTGGAAATGCGGAGCAAGCGATCACTGTGGGCTCGACGCACCGGGAAATGCCGCACATTTATGGAGTCTCATATTTTTCTTCGAAGGGCCCGACAGGGGATGGCAGACGCAAACCGGACCTGGTGGCACCGGGCGAAAAGATAATTTCCGCCGCGAGTTCAGGCGCGGCGGCTGCGGCAGCTGTTCCGACGACACCCCCTCCACCGCCAGTCGTACAGCCTGTCGAGGCTCAGACCACAGAGAGGCCAAAAACTGCGGAGTTAGACCAAATGGATTCCAGTCGAGTGGATGCAACGACTGCTTCCACAATGGCGGGTGAGAGCAATGCAGGCGCTCCAATACCGGCTCAAGCGCCGCCGAGTACGGCGAATGCTGTGGGCCGCTACCGGGAAGACAGCGGGACGAGTATGGCTGCGCCGCATGTTTCGGGCGTGATCGCGGCCTTCTTGTCGATACGGCGCGAATTTATCGGCAGGCCTGAGGCACTGAAGCAGATTTTTATGCAGACGGCGACTGATCTAAACCGCGAACCGCACTTCCAGGGCCGCGGGCTCGTCGATCTCATGCGAGCGATTCAGGCCGTCTAAGGATTCCCTAACGTCAACAGGAGGATGAGGAGACACACATGCAGACGCTACACGGATTCCCCTACTTCGAGATCGAGTTCGATACTGTGGGGGGGCTTGTTAAGCCAGACCAGTCGACCCAAGCGGGTAATTGTGTCGCTGACCAGACGTCGGGGATCAGCGATGTGATAGCCATCTCTCACGGATGGAACAACAATATCGCCGAAGCCAGGTCCCTGTACGACGAGTTCTTCGCCAACTTTCGCCAACAGTTGGATTCCGGTGCGATCATAGCGCCGAGTGCTCGACGATTTGCAATCGTGGCGGTGCTATGGCCTTCGAAAAAGTTCGAGAACGCGGACCTCATCCCCGGTGGGGCTGCCGGAATAGGCAACCTCGGTGGTATCGGAGGCGCAGGCTTAGGTGCCGCGGCTCAAGGGGGCGGACCGGGTCCTACCGATGAACAATTGCGCCAGAAGATCGATGAATTGAAGACGTTTCTGAATTCGCCCGACGCAAGCTCTAAATTGGACCAGGCGAAACAATTGATTCCCAATTTGCAGAACAGTCCTGTGGATCAGGCAAAATTCGTAGAGCTGGTGCGGACGTCTGTGAACGGTCAGGCGGCGAGCGCAGAGGATGCATCGGACCGTTTCTTTACCCTGCCAGCGGGCGAAGTCATTGCAGAGTTGTCCAAACCACTGTTCACAATGCCGACACCGCAACCCGGAGGTGGGGCGGTTGGTGGTGCTGCCGGAGGTCCTGGCGGTGGTGTTGCCGGCGGTGGTGCCG
>CAZFLF010000780.1:0-4080 GCA_964519825.1 uncultured Pirellulaceae bacterium
TACGTTGATCCGGTCGGTTTGCGACATTGTTGCGGGCGTCGATCCAATGCCAGCGTCGACACAGCGGACATCGTTCGTAGCGCCGCATCCCAGCGTTGACGCCAAAAATCGGTCGCGAATAGAGCTCGCCGCAACTTGGACAACGCGCCTTACCAAACACCAGCCGTCCTAGTTCGCTCCTGCCAAAGCGCAGGACACAGAGCAGTACGAGCGTGCCGAAAAGATAAGCCACGAGCCACACCATGATCAGCACGTTCCACGTTGCTTCGCCCAGGCCGCCAACATCTTTTTGTTTGAGAAGAATCGGGAAGTTGCCGAGAAAATGCAGCGTCATCGCACCGAACAGTCCAACGGGAAACCACCGCCAACCGCGCCGCAATCCCCACACCGCGAGCACCGTGAAGCCGGCATGGGTGAGACATACAATCAATCGCTCCTGTACGAAGCCACCCAGTTGATAGAACGGCAGTTTGGCAATTTCGGGATTGGAACGGAGCATGTTCGCGAGCAGCCAAATCTCGCCGATGCCAAATCCCAGCCCGAGCGCCATTGCAATTGGAGCCGTGTTCTTCTTCGTGATCGAACCGCGGCAGGCGGGCACGAGCAAAAGAAGTAACGGTAGGAGTTTCGCGGGCTCTTCCGTGAGTGGTGCGTAACAGAGTCGCAGAAACTGATACGTGGTTGAATCGTTGTCGAGTGCTGCCTTCAGCCCGGCATCTAGCGGCAGCCGTACCCAGTAAAACACAGCCGGACTGAGCGGGAGCGCGGCGAGCAACAGGAAAAGCAGAATCTTGCGATCCGCCGGGTCGCTCAATTGCCTCAACAACGTACCCCATGCCGCCAAGGCCAAAAGGCTCGTGATCACCGCGGCAATATCGACGCCATTCATGGTTGCTCTCTGCTTGAACCCAGACCGGTCATGGCTGCCCCGCACCGTCGGAGGCAAGTATAGTAACTCGATCCCAGAGCTAGTTGTCAGGTGAGCTGGAGGGCGTTAGCAAAATGGCACTTACTTTGTTACTGGACGAGTGAGCGGTACGGCGCTAGCCGCCGGTTTTTCGCGTCGGAAATCGACCCCACGACACCGGTGGCTAGCGCCATTCCGCTCAAAGTAAGTCGCCCGACTCCCTGGAAAACAAATGGGACGAACATGGAGCACAGCCAATGAATCGTAAAGTGAGCGTCGTCGCATTCTTGGTACTTTGCATTTCGCTTCTCTCACTCCCCACGCAGATTCGGGCGGACGGACCTCCGCGCGCTCTCGATGATCGGCTGACCATCGAACTTTTCGCTGAGCATCCGCAAATCGTTACGCCGACTGGTTTGGCCGTCGATGGCCGCGGGCGGGTGTTCGTCGCGGAAAGCCACACGCACTTTCGTCCCGACGACTACGACGGCCCGAAGGCCGATCGCATCTTGATCTTTGAGGATACGGACGGCGACGGGCGAGCTGACAAGCGAACCATATTTCACGAAGGTTTTACCTACGTCATGGACGTCGAATTCCATCGCGACGGATCGCTGTACGTGGCCACTCGCAAGGACATCCATCGTCTGCGAGATACCGATCGGGATGATCGTGCGGATGAGATCACTTCCATCGTCCGGTTGGAGACGAAAGGGAACTATCCGCATAACGGACTGTCCGGGATTGCGTTCGACTTTCGCGGCGGTTTTCATTTTGGGCTTGGTGAAAACCTGGGCGAACCCTACGTGCTAACTGGCAGCGACGGCGTGAAGATCACCGGCGGGGGCGAAGGGGGCAGCACTTACCATGTCGACGACGATGGAAAAAATCTCCGCCGCGTTTCGACCGGTTGGTGGAATCCGTACGGGATGTGTACCGACTCGTTTGGCCGCGTGTTCGGCACCGACAACGACCCAGATTCCTCGCCGCCGTGTCGGCTGATCCAAGTTGTTGAAGAAGGAGATTACGGCTACGAATTTCGCTACGGCCGCAGCGGCCGGAATCCGCTGGTCACCTGGGACGGAGAGATTCCCGGCACGCTTCCGATGATTGCCGGAACCGGCGAAGCACCGTGTCACATCGTCGCCTACGAGTCAGATGCGCTGCCGGCCGAGTACTTTGGCAATCTGCTAATTCCGAGTTGGGCGGATCATCGCATCGAACGTTACGCCTTGGTTCAACGACCGGACCGGGGGCTCGTCGAAACCAAGCGTCAAACGCTAATCGATGGTCCAGACGATTTCCGTCCGGTCGGCATCGATGTCGCTCCGGACGGCACCGTTTACCTGAGCGACTGGGTTTCCAGCAGCTATGCATTGCATAAACAAGGACGCATTTGGCGGATCCGCCCCAAACAGCAATTGCCGCGCAACACGCCGGCTGGTGCGGAGCAGAGTCTGGTATCTCGAGATCGGCGGATCCGCGAGCGTGCCGCAGACCAGCTGGCAGGATCGGAAGTGGGTTGGATGGTATTGAGCAAGCATGCGCGTGTCGCCGAACTGCTACAGGCTCGTGCAACCGCGTTGGTTGCGCTATACCGAACAGCGGCATCGGACGCGATCGAGACGGCACGCAGGGACTCCAAGGGTCCGCTCGAGTTGCGCGTCCTCACCGCACAACTTGGGTCGGCGAGCGACGCCTGGCAATCCGACCAAACGCCAATTCCGATCCGTGCGGCAATGCTCCAAACAGTTTCATCCGCCGCTCCCGATCGGCTGGCGGCGATGTTCCGATCAAGCGATCCATGGTTGCAGCATGCGTCCGTCGGAGCATATTCGAGATTCCTGCTTCACGGAAAAGTTGACGGCGACGTGTTTGTGCGGGACTTGCCACAACTGCCACTGCTGCTGGCCATGAAACGGACCGCGTCCACTCCCGACGTACTTGCGGAAGCGGCGCTCATCCATTTTCTGCGTTCAAGCGATCCAATCGTGCGGTTTGCGGCGGTGAAATGGGCCGCGGATGAATCACTTCTCCAGTTGCGTCCGGAACTGGAACGCCTGCTCGATTCCGCGGACCTCGACCTACGCACCTTCCTTGCGCTCAACGTGGCACTGGAGCGATTAGACGGCAAACCGGTTACCGATCGTCCATCGCCCGAGCGGTTAAAAGCCAAGATTCTTGATGACCAAGCGCCCGCCGCGCTGCGCCGATTGTGTTTGCGGCTGGTTGATCCGAATGCCGCGAAGTTGGAGTTCGATGGACTGACAAAGTTTCTAAACCATCCGGACGAAGGCTTGCGTCTCGAAGCCTTGCGCACGTTGACTCGTCATTCGGACAACCGCCGGCTTGATGCACTGTTGTCAGCGGCCCGAGACCCGGGACAGGTCATAGCACTACGTTGTGAAGCAATTCTGGGTTTGGCGGCCAACGCGGAAAGCTACTCGGACGCGCTGGTGGCATTGGCGTCGGGTGCGGATTCCTCGCTCCGCGATGAGTCCTTACGCGCTCTCGTCGGAGCTCCGCTCACAGACGCCCAGCGAACCGCAATTCGAGCGTTGTCCTCCGCCGGACCCAGCGTTGCCGAGGCAACGGCACGAGTGGTCGATCAAAAGTCACCGGATCGACCAGCGGCCCAGGATACCGGTGCATGGAGCAAACTGATTGCGAAAACCGGGGACGCAGCTGCGGGTGAACGCATTTTCTTCGGCTCAAAGATCGGCAGGTGTTCGATCTGCCATCAAGTTGACGGGCTGGGCGCCTCCGTCGGTCCGGACCTGTCCACGATGAGCCGGCGTGTCGCGGCGGCTGGTGCGGAGGGGCAGCAGTGGCTGTTAGAAACGATTCTGCAACCCAGTCGTGACATGGCGCCTCAGTTCACTCCTTGGCAAATCGTCACCAAGGACGGCAAGCAGCACATTGGTCTGCCGCTCCGCAAGGGAGGCAACTCGGAGGCCTACTTGGGGAGTGACGGTCGCGAATTGACCTTGAAGAACTCCGACATCGAATCGCGCCATGAGGCATCGGTCTCGATCATGCCGGCCGACTTGCTCCAGCAACTCACGCGGCAGGAACTGGCGGATCTGTTTGCATTCCTAAAGACCGCACGTTAGCTACGCCGTTTGATGTTAATTCGTAATTCTGAACGCTGAGCGAAAGTGGGGAGGGCGAGG
>CAZFLF010000781.1:0-4078 GCA_964519825.1 uncultured Pirellulaceae bacterium
AAGCCGATGTGGAAGGCGATGTGACGCAAGGAGCGCTGCGCGTCGTGAAAAAGGATGGGACGATTGTCGAGTGCCCGTTGAAACATACCGATGTCCGGGCGGAGATTGCCGGCTTCGTTGGCCGTGTGCGAGTCACCCAAACGTTTTCGAATCCGAGTCGTGAACGCATCGAGGCCGTGTACGTCTTCCCCCTGCCACACGAGGCCGCTGTCGACGACATGACGATGACCCTTGGCGAACGGCGCATCGTCGGAGTCATCAAAAAACGGATCGAAGCGCGACAGATCTATCAACAAGCGCTGGCCGCCGGCCAGACGGCCGCACTCTTGGAACAAGAACGCCCCAACATTTTCACGCAGACCGTTGGCAACATCGAACCCGGACAGGAAGTGAAAATTGAAATCTCGTATGTCGACGTCTTACGCTACGACATGGGAACTTACGAGTTTCAGTTCCCGATGGTCGTTGGTCCGCGATACAACCCAGGCAGGGCGATTTCGTCCCCAACCGACACGCCTACGGAGCTGCAAGGCAAAGTTTCTCCCCCGGTTGCCAACACAGACCGCGTTCCCGATGCGGAACGCATCAGTCCTCTGGTGCTCAAACCCGGCTTCCGCACGGGGCATGACGTGTCTCTTTCCGTTTCGCTCGATGCCGGTGTGCCGATTCAAGATCTGACCGTAGCGAACCACCGTGCCAGCGTGTCACGCGAGGGAGAGCAGAAGGCGGAATTCGTTCTCGCACCGGATGACTCGCTCCCCAACAAGGATTTTGTCCTTCGGTATCGCGTGGCCGGGAAACAGCCTGCGATGGCATTGTTGGCACACACGGGGGCGTATTCCGGAGATGCACAGCGTGTTGGAAATGGTTATTTCATGCTGATGGTTCAGCCGCAGGAGGACGAGCGACTGCGAAAAATGCCGCCGCGCGAAATCGTGTTTCTCGTGGACGTTTCGGGATCGATGTCTGGCCCCCCCACCGAAAAAGTACGCGAGACGATGCAGCACATGCTGCGTCTCTGTCGCGAGCAAGACACCGTTCAGGTCATCACATTTGCCAGCCATGCGGCCCAGCTGTTTGAACAACCCGTCCCGGCCACTGAGAAAAACATTTCGACTGCCTTGAACTTTACAGCTGGCCTTCGAGGCTCTGGTGGGACCGAGATGCTCAAGGGAGTCAAACTGGCAATCGATGCACCGATCGATGAAAAGCGGCTGAGAATTGTCGTGATGCTTACGGATGGCTACATCGGCAATGAAGCGGAAATCATCGAACACGTGGGAAAGCACTGCGGCGACCAGGTTCGCTTCTGGTGCGTGGGTATCGGGCAAGCTCCGAACATGTTTTTGGTAGACGGCGTGGCGAAGCAGGGGGGCGGCATGGGGAAGCAGCTGGGGATCGATGACGATAGTGAGGCGGTTGCCAGCGAGATTGTCCTACGCATTCAACGGGCACAGCTTGCGAAAGTGAAAATCGATTGGGGTGACAGTCGCGTGACCGAGACTTTTCCCGCGCGAATTCCCGAGCTGTGGGTCGGGCGGCCGATCATTGTCTTCGGCCGATATGCCAACGGAGGTCGGACCGCGAAGATCACTGTCCAGGGCACGATCGAAGGCGAGCCGGCAAGCTGGCCACTCGAAGTAACACTCCCGGCAGCCGAACCGAAACACGACGTACTGGCCAAAGTCTGGTCGCGGCGCAAGATCGAAGACTTGATGCAACAGGCCTACTACCAGGAATCTCCAGCAATCGAAGAGGAGGTGACGGCAATCGCTCTCGACTATCGGCTGATGAGTCCCTACACGAGCTTCATCGCGGTCGATGAAAAGGAGACGAAGGAATCGAACACTCCGGCTGCACCGCCGCGGCGGATGCTCGTTCCCGTACCTCTCCCGGACCGAACGCGCTGGTCGGGCTTCTTTGGCGAGGAGTCGGACGTCCGCGGAGATCGAGCGGAAGGATTCGGCATGATGCCTTCGCCGGCAGCAGGAAGACCGCTTTATTCAATGGAGGTCAGTACACCGTTGTCGAAAAGCGAGGCGAGGAGCCTAAGCCTTAGAAACTCGCGACCTCATGTTCCGCTCCAGTCGTTAGCGAGACAGCGAGTAGCCGGGAGAGCCCAGCCGAGATTCGATTCAGCGGGAATGTCAGGCATGATGCCAGGCGGGATGAGATCCGGCATGGGTGCCGGATTCGGTGGCGGCGCGGGCGGCGGATTGGGCGGCGGTGGGATGGGAATGGCAGGAATGGCAGGAATGGCAGGAATGCCCGCGATGCCCAACCCTTCTGGACCGTACTTTTTCCGAACTGACGTCGGTACGACTGCTGAATTTTCGGATGCCGAAGAAACCGTCGTCGCCGCTTGGAACCTGATCCAGTCGCAGGCTAAGGGGCAACTCGATGCGGCTCGTGCGGCCTTAACATTGGGACGGGAGTTGCAGGAAAAGGTGCAACTGCGTGATGCCGCGACTGCCTACATTCGCGCATGTCTCCTCGCGACGTCTCTCGGAAACGCCGGTGCGAGTGACGAAGGGATTGGCGGCCAAGCGATCGCGGGGCTCGACGCGGTGCGTACTGCGCAATTGCAAGAATGGAATCGCGAACTACCGGCACTGCAAAAGCGGCTCGACCTGATCGTGCGTGACAAGTCGATTACCGAAGCGGTGCAAATGGTCTCACAAGCGGCCGGAATCAAAATCGAGTTGATTCCGGGGAGCGCCGAAGATTCCGCAACTCTGCTTGGCCAGCCGGCACGAGTCACTTATCTCGATTTGCGCGGAGCGACCGTCGCTCAGGCGTGCGACTGGCTACTCCTCCCGTTACGCATGACTTGGGAACCTGCGATCCGCGGGAAATCGTTGATCGCCGGGACCGGTCGTCGTCTTTCCGGCGAGTCGCCGTGGATTTACGACGTGTCGCTAATTGCATGGCCAGCGAAAAAAGAGCTTTCGACGGTCAAAAGCGAACAGCGGGGCGAAACTGTGTTGAAAGAGGCCGCCGAATTCGTGCGGATCGTTCGGTCCCTCGGACGAGGGGCAAAGCTGTCTCATGTTTCCTGGTTCAGTCCAGATCAGCTCCTCGTGGTTGGTACTGCCGATCAGCACTCCGAGGCGGCTCGACTTTTGTCTGATTTAGCCGATCCCAACGCGAAGGTTGGAAAAGGGTCCGCGGCCATGTATGACAAGACTAGCAAGCGCGCACCAGCCCGGAAGTCAGCAAGGAAGAAGCACCTGTATGCGAAAGCTTCCTCTGAAATCGCGCTGGTCTTTCAAGAATCTGGCTGGCGGTTGTTGAGCACCGCGCTATTGGGTCGTGTCAATCAGGAATCTCTTACGGAATTGAAGATTGCCTGGTCCCGACCTGAGTTGGCTCAGATGTTGACGAACGACGACGCCGCGCTGAGCCTGCTACGGTCGGCGTGGGTCGTGAATGAAGCGTCGCGGCTCTTGCCCAAGGACCAGGAATTGGTTGAACTCGCCACCCGGTCGCGGATGCAGACGCAACGACTCGTGGCGAAGGCCATCGCAGCCCTCGAGAAAGGAAATGCTCGAGCGTTAATGCCATCCGCCTACGCCATCCTGATTCACCGTCGCGACGAAACGCTGGTCGACGAATACGTCCGAGCTGTACAGCGCCATGTCAACTCACCCGAATTCGGTCCGTCGGCAAAGCTGGTTCTGGCACTCCTCCAGCCCACGTCACGCAATTCCGAATCATCCTTGGTCGAGCTGGCCAAGACTGGTGTGCAGGGACAAGACTTGATCGTCCTCTTGGCCTGGGCCTGCCGAAAGACCGGAGGTGAAGCGCGCTCAGCGCTTCGGGAGAACTCGGCGGAGTTGCTCGGTCGCCAGCCGCTGCCGGGCGACGTCGTCGTGCTGGTGAATCGGCACTAACGATCCCGACTGGCACCACAGTGACACGCGGGATTACGCTCTAAGCCGGAAGCTTTTCAGCTATTAGCCGGTGGTCAGCGAATGCGCCACTACCGGTACACGGACTGGTCGAAGCGCGACATCCCGGAGACATCGGCAGATCGGAATTGACGTGGCGGCTGGCGTTGCGAACTCGCGGCATTGAA
>CAZFLF010000782.1:0-4073 GCA_964519825.1 uncultured Pirellulaceae bacterium
GAGAAATATTGTAGAACTTGGAACTACTGTCATTGGTCATTGGGATTTGGTCATTGAGACTCGGGATTTAAATGCTGATGTGTCGTTGCGGGTCGTTGACGGAAACCTCCTTTGAGGCTTAGTCGTGGACAAGAATCGTTGGTCGGTCGAGTTGGGACATGGTTTGGGGGACCTCGAACTAGGCGCCCCGCGGAGCATATTGCTGAAACGACTTCAGGACGCAGGTATCCAATTCGACGCCGACGATGACGATTTGACGCACCTCTACATTTCTGAAATGGATTTGCAGCTTACGTTCAGCGACGGTGACCCACCGGTGCTTGTGCAGATCGCGTCAGACAATAATCAAGTGCGATTCGGACCCAGGCCGGTGTTAGATTGTCGGCTGCACGAAATCACCACGCTGCTGGCCGTGGATGAAGCTGAAACGGTTTGGCGTTTCGACGATGATCCCGACGACAGTTTGCCGACGTCAAGCCAGATGCAACCGTCTCCCGTTTCAGATGATGATTTGCTCCGTCGGGGAACGTTGTGGATCAGACCACTAGGTTTGGGATTACGTCTGTGGCGCGGCCACATTTCCGAGATTTACCTGCGGCATCCGGACAATGCTCCGAGCTTGGGTGTCGGACGTTTCACCCCTCAGCAGCTCGAACTCTCGCAGCGGAAAGATTTGCCGATTTATCTCAGCAGTTCGGGACAAACCGAGGCCGTCGCGCGGCGCTGGTTTCGGTTTGCCTCCAGCGCGACTTTTTTTGCGTTGATGGCACTCGTCGTTTGGAAAGCCGCGGCCTACCAACGGCGGTGGCAAGAGGCGCCGATGGCTAAGGCCACAGTCATTGCGGCCGGACCCGGCGGGCCGGATACGATTGCGACCGAATTTGTAGTCTCCTACCGCGACCAGAACGGCGTCGAACATCAAGCGTCCCTCGGCCTCGCGGACGTCTATGTACCGAAAACGGTCGGGGAAAAGGTCGAAATTCGTTACCTTCCCGAGGCGCCCGACCAGCCGCTTGGTCCGGGGCGCGTGCGTGATGTTGCGTTTGTGAAGTTTTTTCCTTGGGCCATTGCGGTTTTTACCGGGTACTTGGTGACGCAAGTGGCTGGGGTCATCATCCTGCGCCTATTTATTAAGAAGCCAGTAGGATCGCCAGCGTGACTAGCCAACAAATGGCCGACCAAGTTGTGTACACACGGGCGTTGTGGCATTTGCTTTGCAGTTGAATCGTGAGGGATGTTCTTGTCACTTGCGCCGAGATGACAATTTCTGTCGCTGGCTTCGAGATGACGGTTTTTTTTAGGAAAGGCATGTTCCATGAACACGCGAAAATTCGGAGGTATCGGTGTACTGGCCTTGAGCCTCGCCATCGGTAGTGTGGTGGCGTTCTCCCAGCAGAAGCAGGCACAGGAGAAGAAGGGTGGAGCTCACATGGAACACCATGAGGCGATGCTGGCGTGTGCCAAAGCCTGCTCGGACTGCCAGCGAGCATGCGACTCCTGCGCGACCCACTGTGCGGGTTTGGCGGCTGAAGGCAAGAAGGAACACTTGACGACCCTGATGAGCTGTCAAGACTGCGCGACGTTCTGTGCCGCCGCAGCACAGATCGTTTCCAGGAGCGGGCCGTATTCCGTCCTGATCTGCGAATCCTGTGCGAAAGCCTGCGAGCAGTGCGGCAAGGCGTGTGAGAAGTTCCCCGACGATAAGCACATGAAGGCGTGTGCCGAGGAATGCCGTAAGTGCGAGAAGGCATGCAAAGCGATGGTCAGCCACATGACGGGCAAGTGAAGTCCCAGTGCTGAGCCAGCGCGTTCTCTATTACCTATAGCACGCCCCAGTTGAAACGTTGGGTGTGGGGTCCGCTCCTCGGACTCGCAGCAGTCGACGTCCTTGCCGTGGCAACGACCTTCGTCGATATTGAATGGGTCTGGTCGGAAAGGTCAATGCTATCACTGGTCGCCAAAGTTGCCGAAACCGTGGCGATGGAGTACGGGTTGGCCGAACTTGTCGCTGCCAACTGATTTAGCGCTAAAAGCAAACTGGGAGCCTATCCAAAATGATTACCGTCGGAATGAATTACCACGTCATCCCAGGCAAGCAAAAGGATTTTGAAGAGAAGTTCGCTGCCGTAATCAACGCACTGCGTGCCGCCAAAGGCCATACTAGTTCGACGCTGTGGAAAGACGTAAGCGACGATGCCTCGTACCTGATCACTAGCGAGTGGTCCGACGAACAGGCCTTCACTGACTTCATTCACAGCCAAGCCTTCAAAGACGTCACCACTTGGGGAAAGGAGCAAATCCTCTCAGGCCGTCCCCAGCATAAAATCTACAAGCACTAACCGGGACAGATCGGACAGATTCGTCGGATCGGTCAGATCTGTCAGAGGCTGGACATACAGGGTTAGAACTCAACCGGATCGAACTGCAAACGGCCAGTCGGTGGGTTGATAACGCACGTCGAGCTCCGGTGTTTCGCGGCGCATGCCTCCATCGGCGAGACTGTGCATGACGGCATCCAATACTCCCGTGGTCAGCAAGGTCCGTTCGACTGGATAGGCTGGCTGACCGGTGTGGATCATGTGCTCGATGGCTTGCACAAGAAAGCCGAAATGGCGAAATGGTTGTTTGTCGTCCAGCTCAAACCAGGTCGCGACCGGATTGCGTTCCCCGCGTAACTTGGCGGCGAAACCGAAGTGACTGGCGATGCCGTTGACCATCGCCACGGTTGCCCGCAACCCGTCGCGATACACCAGTTGATAGAAAGCGGCATTGTCCTTTAGCCGGTTGAGATCGGGTTGGGGATTATCCGGCATGGTTCGCAGTACGGCCGCGAGTAATTCCTGGGACCATTCGCCCCGCTCGGCAGAGCGCCGGATCTCGTCGCCCAGGAGAACCCGGACTGTCGCGACTCCTCGTTCACCCCCTGCGCGCCGTTCGACCATGCACTGCAAGGTCTCAATCGCGTGAAATCCGTAGGCTTCCAACCCACCATATCCGACCGCCAGAGCCGCTTCGATTTCGCAACCGATGGGGAGCGACATCGGCGGACGGCGCCAGGTGACGGGGAGCGACGAGCCGGCTATGAACGGAATTTTCATCGTCGACGCCAGATCGACCATGTGCTTCGCGTCACTCCAGCGGTACGACAGATGTTTGTCGTTGAATACGGGCACGACTTGTCCGACGCGGCGAAAGCACGCCGTGATTTCGTCAAAGAACCGCCGTCGGGGATACATATGCTGCTTGGTATCAGGCGTGTTGGGATAATCCCCGTGCTCGCCGATGCTCAGCACGCCTGCGACCTGCAGCCGATCGGTTCCGAGCGTGATGGCTTCGTCAATCGAACGAGCGATTCGAAATCCATGCTTGTCCGCCAGGGAACGGCTCAAGTCGCCGCTCGGAGTTTGGTCGGTGTACAGCCCAACCAGCTTCAATGCGGGTCCCGGCCCACCCTGCTGGTCGTAACCAGTCAAGATCTTTCCGACAATGACATCCGCATGCGAATTGGTGCGATACGCGGTGACAACGGCCGCGACTGGGAGTGCTTTACGTTGTGTTTCCTGCGCCACCAATTGGCGAAATGGTTCAGAACCGCCGGCTAGTGCTGCTGCGTAACGAAGTAAAGTGCGTCGGTGGAAACGAGACATCTACACAATCTCGCGAATTGCTTCCCGGTTTTCCACTGGCCGGGTCGTTTAACCGCAAGCCGCAGGCGAGCGCGTTCTAGTGTGGCACGCCGCTCCGCGTCGTGAATTGCGGCGGGGAGCGTCGCACCACACTGCCACAGCGCTCGCCTGCGGCTTGCGGTTAAACGATCCCGCCGCCAAAATCCGTTACGCGAACGCTCGACTAGTGCCCGAAGGAGAAGCCCCAATGCACGTGGGACGAAGGGCGGTGGTGATGATGGTGATGGTGATAATACGGCGGCGGGTAGTGCCAATACGATGGCCGCACGTAGTACTCTTCGACGATCACGGGTCGTGAACGATAGACGGGTTGCGGCGGGGGGGGAACGGCTCCAGGCTGTGGCGCTGGCTGCAGGGTATCGTACGGGAAGAAATGAATGCGCGGGG
>CAZFLF010000783.1:0-4070 GCA_964519825.1 uncultured Pirellulaceae bacterium
TCTCCAGCCAAGTTGCCGCAGCAAACCGGTGGAGCACACGAAAGTTCAGCACAGCGAGCCTCGCATCCGGATGCTGACGTACGACGATCTCCGCCCGCGGTTCATCCGGCACTTTTCGCATAAAATCCCGCCACACACCCTGTTCGTCCGCCACATGCCCTTCAACCAGGGTCCAATAATTCTTTCGCACCATGCGACCTTCAAACTGCTCCGCCAGTCGACGCGTTGCTCTCACGTGCCGCGCGAACACCAGCGCACCGGACACAGGCCGGTCAAGTCGGTGGGGGACTCCGAGGTAGACGTCGCCTTGTGTTTTGCCGGCCCGGCGCCGCAGGGCCTGTTTGATGCGAACCTCGAGACTGTCCACTCCCGGCACTGCCTGCGTCAGCACGCCACCGGGTTTATTGACGACGAAACACGGCCCGTGTTCGTAAATCACCTCGATTCCGTCCCACCCTGCCACAGTCATAATTGTCCGATCCGCAACCACGATCAACGTTCCTTCATCTCCGGCTCGTCGAAGATTTGGCAGTAACTTTCGTACCGCCGGGCGTCGAGTCGACCATCCGCCACTGCATCCTTGACGGCACATTCGGCCTCGTGCAGGTGGGTGCAATCGTCGAATCGGCAGTTGTTGACATACGGCCGCAGGTCGCGGAAGTACCCCGCCACTTCCTCTGGAATCACGTCCCACAGTTGAAACTGGCGAATACCTGGCGTGTCGACCAGGAATCCACCGGCCTCCAGTGGAATCAGTTGAGCCGTCGTGGTTGTGTGCTTGCCTTTCTGGTTTTCGGCGCTGACCTCGCGGACGCGCAAATCAAGTTGCGGTTCAATGGCATTCAGCAACGACGATTTTCCCACGCCGCTTTGGCCCGCCACGACGCTCTCTTTTCCGCGCACGAGTGTGTTCAGCCGTTCGATGCCGAAACCAGTTTTTGCCGAGACCATCACAATGTCGTATCCCATCTGGCCGAAGACGCCGACGAGTGGTTGCAGATCGGCGGGGTCGACGAGATCAATCTTGTTGACGCAGATGATTGGCCGAATGTGGAACTTTTCCGCAGTGACGAGAAACCGGTCGATCAAATTCGGCTTCAAATGCGGCTCGGCGGCGCTGGTGACGATCAATAACTGATCGACGTTCGTCACGATAACGTGTCGGCGTCCCTTACTAGTGCGACAGAGCATTCCGCTTCGCGGCTCGACCCGTTCAATGACTCCGACTCCCCCATCGGCTTGTTCCGGACGAAACCACACGCGATCACCGGCCGCGACGATATAGCGTTGGTCGGTGTTCAACGTTTTCAGCAGTCGGCGCACGGAGCATTGAACCAGTCGGCCACCCTCCGCCTGAACCAGGCTCGTCACTCCAAACACTGACAGCACTCGGCCGCGCAGACAAAGGGTTTCGTCGACTTCGAGCTGGACTGAAAAACCGGCGGCTTGGTCGTCCACGAGATCGCCGATTATCGTTCGCTTGCGGGTCAGCTTTCCCTTGCCGCTGACACGTTCCCGCTGAGTTACACCGTCGTCAAAACCCTCACGCCCCGAATCACGAGTTACGTTACCACTGCGCGTTCGCGAGTCGTGATTCTTGCGAAATTCGGTGCGGATCTTGCGTTTGTCCCGGCGTCCCATCGGCTAGGGCTCCTCGCGTTTCGCGGCCTTCCCATTCCCTTCCGCCAAGCCATGTACCGAGGGCCCGATGAGGCGAGTGATTTGATCCTCGGTGAGTTCTTCATGCACCAGCAGTTCACGTGTGATCGATTCCAACTTGTCACGATTCGCGGTGAGCAGTTCCCCGGCCCGTTGCGCCGCGCCGTGCAGCAACCGTGTGACCTCTTCGTCGATCACTTCCATGGTGTGTTCACTGAACTGTCGCTGCTGATGTATTTCGCGGCCGAGGAAGGGGTCTTCATCGGACAGCTTGTAGCTGACCGGCCCTAGTCGATCGCTCATCCCCCACTGCGTGACCATGCGTCGCGCCAGACCGGTGGCCCGTTCCAAGTCATTTTCGGCGCCGACCGTCGTCTCGCGGTAGATCATCCGTTCGGCTTCGCGGCCACCGAGTAGCATGGTCAGATGATCGTGTAGTTCGCTTTCGGCCAAGTTGAGCCGGTCCTCGGTCGGCATCGTTTGCGTCGCACCCAAGGACTGACCGCGTGGGACGATCGTGACCTTGTGAACTTGATGCGCGCCAGGCAGCATCCACGCCATGAGCGTATGCCCAGCTTCATGGTACGCGGTCTTCTCCTTTTCGCGCTGACTGAGCACTTCTTCGCGTTTTGCGCCCATCAACACTTTATCGCGGGCGTGATCGAAATCGGAGCGATCGACCTTGGATTTGTTGTTGCGGGCCGCCCATAGTGCCGCCTCATTGACGATGTTGCGGATATCCGCGCCGGTGAGCCCGATCGTGTTGCGCGCGAGGAGTTCAAGATCGACGTCGTCGGCCAAGGGAACATCGCGCACATGGACCTTGAAGATCTCGTAGCGTCCTTTTTTCGTGGGACGTCCGACAATTACGTGCCGGTCAAACCGTCCCGGCCGCAACAGGGCCGGATCAAGCACGTCGGGGCGATTCGTTGCGGCCAGCACGATCACACAGTCCGTCTGGCTGAAGCCATCCATCTCGCTCAAGATTTGGTTGAGCGTTTGCTCGCGCTCGTCGTGTCCCCCGCCCAGGCCCGCACCGCGTTGCCGACCCACGGCGTCGATCTCGTCAATAAACATGATTGCCGGCGAATTCTCTTTCGCGGTCTGGAACAGATCGCGAACCCGGCTGGCGCCGACGCCGACGAACATCTGAATGAACTCTGAGCCACTGACCGAAAAGAACGGCACTCCCGCCTCGCCGGCCACGGCCCGTGCGAGCAGCGTCTTGCCCGTTCCCGGCGGACCCATAAGCAGTACGCCTTTGGGAACTCGGCCGCCGAGCTTCTGAAATTTCTGCGGATCCTTGAGAAAGTCGACCATTTCCTGCAAGTCGCTCTTCACCCCTTCCAGCCCGGCGACCTCTTTGAAGGTAATCGCTTGCTGCGAAGCCTCGTATCGCTTGGCCGGACTCTTGCTGAACCCGGAGAGAAACCCGCCCCCCATAATCTGTTCGCGCGTCCGGCGAAACGAAATCCACAAGATAACGAACAGCACGATCGGCAGAATAATCACGATCATCCACGTCGTAATTAATGCCGGATCCGATCGGGCGGAACGAGTTGCCGTCTGTACTTTCTGCTCCTTGAGTATCGCATCGAGTTCGTCTTGAGCCTTGGGGAGCTTGAGCAAACGAACGTAAAAGTACTTGGAAAGTTTGCGGCGCTCGGTCCGGCGATTGCCTTCTGAATCGTACTCCGACTCGAGAGGTGGATCGCCTTTGAACACACCGAACGCCTCGTCACCGGCGATTTCGAGACGTTGCACGCGCCCCTCGCGAACGAGCTGCACGAAGTAAGTGTAGTCGTCAATCACCGACCGACTGTTAAAGAGACTGCCAAGGAGCAGCAACCCCAGCAACAATCCCAAGCCGATCATCAGCAACATGGCCGGTAGCGGGCGGCGTGTGGGCGGCTTGGAATCCGCCGAAGTGCGTTGTTCGGGTGTGGGCTTATCCATCCTGTTCCTTTCGTTCCGTAATCATTGCGCTCCACGAAATGGAGCGGTAGGGTGGCTCGCACAATTCCGTTACCCTGAGTCGACACTTGTCGACTTGCCGGCGACAAGTTTGTGCGTTTCAGCGATGGTGGATCGCGGCGCCCGAATGCGTCCTCTGGCGAGTCTCGGTTCGGACCGAGGAAGTCCCAGACGGTTGTAGGTCGGGCGGATGAGCTATTGTAGCGCAGCCCCTCGCCGCGGGCGAAGAGGTCGACAGGCTTGAAATCGAATTCCGCGAGTGTAGTACGCCGCTCCGCATCGTGAATTGCGGCGTGGAGCGACGCGCCACTCACTGGTCCCGCACGCAATTTCGCGTCGGACTATGGCCGCTTTGATGCTATCTAGTGGTCTGCCAATTGTGGAATGCGGGATGTCATCGGGAGGGCGAGGCTCCTGCCGAGCCGGAGTTGGTTCCG
>CAZFLF010000784.1:0-4049 GCA_964519825.1 uncultured Pirellulaceae bacterium
TCTATGAAACCGGCAATCTAATCGATCGGTGTCGCGCATCAGACATTCGACTCCCTTCGGTCGTGGTTGAATGTCTGGTCGAAGCGATTGAAGCATTTTCGGTGGGCAAGGATAACAATGATCAACGCGTGGCTCGTCATCACATAGAATGTCTGCGATCGCTCGGCGGCTGAGGCACTGGCGGTGAACATCCGATTGAACGTGCGAACTGGAAATGGTTTGATGACGAACGGAGGGAGATCCCGTCTGGGTAACTTTTAGCCTGAGGCTCAGTATCGAGTGTTGCAGAGTGACATCCCGCACCGCAGCGTCCGATCAAGTTGCCGCGGGCATTCCTGAGCTAGTAAGCTGCTCGACGAGCGACTTGGCGGGCAGTTGAATCCGCAGTGGCGCATCCCCCGCGAAGTCGGCTCGGTGCAAGGCACGGTCGATCCGACTTGGAAAAGCCGTGTCGATCGAAATACGTTCGTTTCGGCGGTAATACCGTATGCGATTCCACGTCGGCGCCATTCCCGAGACCCCCGATTTCACGCCTGATTCGTCTTGGCGGTCATTACGCGAGCCAACACCCTGGGTGATGCAATTCCTTGCAATTCCAATTGGACTTGCGGCTGCGGCAATCGTCGCTTTTCTCTGGTTCACGATCACACCACTGGCGAAAGTGACAGGGACATTGTCAATTCCAGCGTTCCTGCTTTCATTTGCGGGCATCGTTGTAGTGCATGAGCTGGTCCACGCGGCCGTTCACCCGATGGCGGGGCGATCGCCACTCTCCATTGTGGGATTCTGGCCGTCGCGAGTGCTCTTCTATGCCACCTACACCGGAGAGTTGGCGCGGAACCGCTTTGTTGTCATTCTGCTAATGCCTCTGGTTGCAATCAGCTTTGTGCCACTCATTGCGGCTGCTGTGGCACGGGTCAGCTCGGAATGGGCAGCTTATATTTCCGCCTTCAATGCGTTACTGGCTTGCGGTGACATCTTTGGCGTAGGCATTGTGCCCTGGCAGGTTCCTGCCACCGCGATCGTTCGCAATCAGGGCTGGCGAACCTATTTTAGAGAACCAACAACGGGCGCCGAGATCTATGACCTCTGAGATCAAGTAGGCAGACCATCAGTGTGTCCCGGAAAAACGTCCCTCGTTCTGCCGACCTTCGGCTGAAATGTGTTCCGGTTAGGGCGGAGTACTAAGCGGTACCAACGCGGTTGCGACGGGGGCGATGTCTCGATTACCGCTACGCCGGAAGTTGCCGCAGCCGTTCATGAACCGGTAAACTGCACGACGAAAGACTTGGCGGGCAATTGAATTCGCAGCGGCGTATCGCCCGCGAAGTCGGCTTAGTCCAACGCACAATTTAACCGTTCGAGTACGACCGGTTAGATCGCAATACGTTCGGCAGCCATGAGAGACCAATTACTCTACGATGATCGTTTGCACTCGCCGTTCTTCATCTTCATACGGCATCCACACGGATACTCGGACCTGGATATCCTTACCCGCTTCAAGCTCATTTCTTATCAACGATCTGCGCAAGCCTCGCCGCGCGGTCGCCACGCTATAATGTGCGACGCTGGGGATTGGACCATGCTCGCCGATGATTGGTACTACACGTTGTGGCACATGAAAACAACACGCCCTGCGATTGAGGCAATGGCGGAATGCCATGAACTCTTCGCATGTAGTGAAGGCGATTGCGATCGATCTTTCGACTTCGTCCACTACCAAACTGGAAGACTTGCGCGGAAATACGTCGTGTCTTCGCCTCACTTTTCTGACAGGAACGTTATCGAAGATTTCGGAATTCCTTTGCCCCGCGAAGCCGTGCTGCTGGCAAATGACGGATGCGATATTGGCATCGAACTGGCGGAAACGTTGGGCATCAAGACACGATTTACAAACGACGAATTGCGAGTCTACATTCCGCTACGGGACGCCGAGTAGCCGGAGACAATTGCCGAACAGGGCAATGCACCGAAGCCGCGAGTCGGTGCCGAATCAAATGGATGATCACTGCTCGCGGCTCGGTGATCTTGGTTGTCAGCGGTATTGCACACTTATGAAACTTCACCAAATCATTCTACTTGGCTCGTGTTGTTTTCTTTCTGGGTGCAATCAAAACGCAAGCACTTCGTCCTCCTACGATGCCGACTGGGAATCGCAACAAAAGAGAGTGCAACAGCAGTTGGACGATTACGATAGACAGGCGAAGCGCACTGATGAGCAACAGGCTGTCTTTGAAAAACAGAATCAGCGAGTGGATGCCCAACAGGATAAGATGCAGGAGCAACTCACGCGGTACGACAAGATTCTCGAAAAGTGGGAAGAACAAGCGAAGCGCATGGATTCGATTTTAGACCAAAGGGAAAAAGGGCAAGAACGGAAGCCATGAGTATGCCGGTTGTTTGCAGATGATCACAATCGCGAACAAGTACACTTCGAGAAGCGTTTGAAAACATGAATGTGCCGAAAGCATTGGCCAACATTTCTTCCAATCCGGTTTGTTCTTTCGCTTCAAGGAAATCTGTTCTGAATCGCCGGTCCCACTGCCGAACAAGCCGATTGAACGTGCGAACTGGAAATGGTTTGATGACGAACGGGGGGAGATCCCGTCTGGGTAACTCTTAGCCAGAGGCCCAGTATCGAGTGTTGCAGGGTGACATCCCGCTCCGCAGCGTCCGATCAAGTTGCCGCCGGCATTCGTGAGCTGGTAAGCTGCGCGACGCAAGACTTGGCGGGCAATTGAATCCGCAGAGGGGAATCCCCCGCGAAGTCGGATCATTCCAACGCACGATCGATCTGGCTGGGGACCGCCGGAGAGATCGCAATAACAAATTGAACGGGAGCACGCGATCGGGCGGATTGGCAATGGACAATCGATGCCGCGTGCCGGCTGATGTGTGTCGTTCTATTTTGCCCTTCTCGTTCTGACTGCTGGCGCTTCCGCGACGTCCCAAAAAACGACCGTTGCTATAGCCCAGAGCCTATCGAGCACTCGTGCCATTTGTCGGGTCGACAACACCGAACGACGCCGGCCAAATCTTCCAATCGACGCGTACGATCAAAGGAACGTTTTGCGGGACAAGGTTCAAATCCAAGCGGTGGTTGCGAATGCGACTGTTGCCGGGATTTGAACATTCTGGGATAGTCTACCCGAAACGAAATTCGCACCGGTGCATGTCGACTTTTTCAGTTTCTCGAATCCGCGACACATGACTAAGACGCGGACGAAATCATGGCTGTTACTGACCGGGGCTGTAGCCGGGGTGGTACTTGTTTGCGCGGGGCTATTGTTGGCGGCACTTAGTAACCCAAGGCGGTTTTCGCTAGATGTCGCGGCGGATCGACATATTCACCTGTTGGTGGCCTCCGGCTTAGCATGCACTATCACTGGGATCGCGCTGTTGCTGACTGCGGTAAGGCACACGACGGCATCTATGCCACCACAACAAAAGAAAAAGGCAAACATCGGTGTGGGATTCGGCTTTGTTCTTCAGTTGGCCGGATTGTATCTGTCCGTGGCTGGAGATAATCGCGCACTTGGTGGCCTACTGCTCGTTCTCGCCGGTGTGCCGATGATGATTTGGGGCTGTGTGAATTACGCAGAAGGAAAGCGTTACTCAAGGTCATTTGGTTTGATTGGCATGGCGGGAATTCTCGGGCTGCTCGTCTTGATGGTATTACCCAATCGGTGTGAAGAAGTAACATGACTAACAGGCTCACGACCTGTGAATAAAGGAAAGGCGAAGCGAATCGTTGGCCGCTACCGCGCACAAGACCAAGTGAAGGTGTACTACAATCCAAGGAACCCCGGAGAATCGGTCTTGCGACGGACAACCGGAGCAGTATTACTCTTTCCGATCATTGCTGCTCTTTTCCTGGGAGTCGCCTGGGCCATGGCAAGATAGACTCCACAGAATACAACGTGAGTATGCCATGCCGCCAATATGTTGCCGATCGTCCCAACAAGTCGTCGCACATGAGACACGTCAACAAACCACCGAATTCTCGGACCGGGAACGGTGGCGCCAAGGATCGAGCCGAAACGAAGTTT
>CAZFLF010000785.1:0-4045 GCA_964519825.1 uncultured Pirellulaceae bacterium
GATGCTCAGCCAGCGGCTTGGACTGCGCCCACCTCTTCTTACGCGGTTGACGCAAGGGAGCACCACCGACGTACAACAGTTGTTCGACTTGTTGCTAGGAGCAGAACGGCTCCATCAAGCGATGCTCCGCGAAACGATGGCCGCACCGCGTTCTACAGAGCCAGCGGACCAACCTGTACCGAACGAAATCACATGGCGGCCTCCGACCGTTACCTTGGGGCCAACGCCGGAGATTGAGCCGATCGCGCGTCACGTACCGGAAGAGTGTTACTACGTTCGATTCGGCAATTTTGAGAATTACATGTGGCTCGAAGACTTGATGACCACCTACGGGGGGGACATTGGTCGAATGGTGACCGCCCGGGGCCAAGATGCCAAAGCAGGCGACCGCATCCGGCGGCAATTGTCCTTGCCCCAATCGGCGCTGGCGAAAATTGTCGGTGGCCAGTTAATTGCCGACGTGGCGCTGATCGGCCGCGATATGTACCTGCAAAATGGAGCTGCCGTTGGTGTATTGTTCCACGCCCGCAACACGACGCTCCTCTCCGTCAGTATCAACCAGCAACGCAACGTGACCCTGGCGAGTGAACGAGCAACCGGAGCGACGCTGGAGACTGTCAAGATTGGCGGACGTGATGTGTCCCTGCTATCGACTCCGGACAATAGCGTACGATCGTTCTACGCTGTCGATGGAGACTTTCACCTCGTTTCGACCTCGCGGAGCATCATTGAACGGTTCATTGCAGCCGGAGCTGGCAAGGGTGCGCTAGCCGAATTGCCAGAATTCCAGCGGGCCCGCGCGATCATGCCGCTTAGCCGCAACGACACCATCTTTGCATTCCTGTCGACACCGTTCTTGAGCGGACTCCTGTCGCCGCAATATCAGATTGAACTGAATCGCCGGACCCAGGCGCTCGTGGATCTCGACCTTGTGCGTATGGCGCAGCTGGCGGCCGAAGCGGAGATGCAGCCATCGACGACCATTGACGACCTGATTGCGGGCGGTTTTTTGCCGACCGGATTCGGACGTCAACCCGACGACAGCGGGCCGATTCTCGAAGCCGCCCGCGCGATCGATTCGCTGCGGGGAGCTCGCGGGACCTTCCTGCCGGTTCCCGACGTGGAATTGCAGCACGCGACGGCTACAGAAATCGCGAGATACAATTCGTTGGCGCTCGGCCACTTGGAGCGATGGCGGCAATTGGATCCAGTCATGGCCGCGGTTCGCCGCGAGACGCTCGCTGACAAGCGCGAACGCATCACCGTCGATGCGAACATCTCGCCATTGGCGGAAGAAAAGTATGGCTGGATCATGTCGTTGCTCGGTCCCCCCGTGACCCAGCGCGTCGTGCCACGGACAGGAGACGTGGTTTCCGCGCAAGTTCATGTAACGGGAGGACAACTGAATGCATTGATCCCGCCCCACTTGATGTTCGTCGGAATCCAAGACCTGCAAACGCCGAGCGATCTGAACGGGAAGGGACTGCTGCAATGGTTGCGAATTCTGCGAACGACTCCCGGATACCTTGGTGCCTGGCCCAAGCCGGGCTTCGTGGATTGGCTGCCGTTGCGCACCGGTCCACCATCACCTGACGGATTGTCGCGACTGCTTTTCGACGTTTGGCGCTGGCAAGGGGACGGTTTCTCCGTCCTGTCTTTCCAGCGAGAGGTACTCGACACCGTCGTACCGCAGCTGGTGATCGCAGATGCGGACGATCCGGCGCAAATCCGGATTCACGTCGAAGACCTGTCGCACTCGCAGTTACAAAACTGGGTGAACGCATTGTATTTTCAACGCGCCTGGCAGACGTCCACGGCCAACACCCGGCTGCTGCACACTCTGTCTCAGCAATTGCGTGTTCCGCCCGACCAATCGCTGTCCGTCGCAGAACAACTGCTCGATACGCACTTGGTCTGTCCGCTTGGCGGCAAGTATGAGTTGGCCGAGTCGACTGTGGGCCGTGCTGCCTGGCGCTCGACCGCCTGGCCAACCACCAACGCTGGCAACGTCCCAGCAGATTATCAAGCGCCGCTGCTCCAGTGGTTCCGCGGCCTCGACCTGAGCCTGACCAAATCCACCGACCAAATCACGATCCGGTCGCAAATTGATTTGCAAAGATAGTGCGCTCCCTCAATACCACTGATATGCATACTTGTGGAATTTTTCTAACGAGTCTTTACGCAGGTTGGGAGAGCGGAATTCGGTCCACCCCGCTGTCTCGACGCGGAGTTCCGCACGGACGAGCTGGTCGGCAATCTGATATGCCGTCCAATGGTGGCGCTCGGGCGATTGCAATCGGGCATCAGCGCGATCTAAGTACTCTGCCAGCATCGCACGAATGCCGTTCCGGATGATCTGGTTTTCGCAATGAACGAGCGGCAACATGCACAGGACTCCCTCCGGGCTCATCGGATGGACGCTTAATTCAACGGAGGGTGCTGGGTCCCCAGCCAGAATGCGCCGCACGTTGTAACTGACCCAAATCGCGTCAATTGGCGTAATCGCATACAGAAGAATTGCCACGGCTAGAGCCCACAACTGCCGTCGGACAAGCCAGGTAAAGTCTCGGCGATACGTGATCTTCCACAGCACAAGCAGCAGTCCCGCAACGACCGTTGCCGTTCCAAAGATGCCAATGATCCGCATGCGGGTCAGACCATTGAAGCCGATATAGATGTACAAGCGATGAAAGGCAGCCACCGCTAAGATCAGATTCTGTGCGGACCAGACCCACGCCAGTCGTTTGAGAAAGGGTAATCGCGGATCATTCAGAACTTCGCCACGAAAAATCAGCGACAACGTACCCGTCGCGAGAGCCAGCGCGATCGTGAGCCAAGCGGCCCCGCGATGCGCGTAACCGGAATAATGAAAACCTGGAGGGAACACGCGAAACCACAAGGACTGAAACTCGAAAACCAGATACACGGCAAAGAGGCCAATCACGACGACCAAAGTATTTCGGAACGCCGGATAGAGCACCGAGTCTTCGGCGAACCACGTCGCGTCCGTAGGATACTGGGCCCCCTTTTTGGAGGTCATCTCAGGGAGCGTCGGATGAAGTAACCCCGCAGTTATCCAGGTTGCAGCGATTAGAAATGCCAACTCCCACCACGAGACTTGAGCACACCACTGATTAAATCTCGCCAGGATTTGTTCCGCACCAGTCCAAAACGATTCCACCAAGTCGGGATTCGCCAGAATGAAGATCACTCCAAAGACCACGAACGCGGCGAGCGGCAGTAGCAAACTAAGCCAAGCAATGTTCGACAAGCGCGGGCCGAACTGAAGCAGCGAACGACTGTATTCAACCAGCCGATACCATCCAGATGCGATGGTCTGCGATGCGAAGACAATTACGGTCATCACGTACGGACAATAGCCGGCCCGCGTCAAGGAAAAGGCGACCAATAATGCGAAACCAGCAATCACTTCCAAGAAGGAGCCAGACCAAACCAGCTTTGCGGACACCAGCGCCAAGAAAATCCCGACAATCCAGGTTCCTGAATGACGGCGTGGCGACATCGTTCCAATAAACAGCAGCCATGGAGCGATAGAAAACAGCGCAGCCATGCCGGAGTAGCCGTGTCCGCGATAGATCGTCAGATCTGCCAGGATCACGAGTGCGGTCAGGGATATTATTTCTCGCGAACTGACGGGCGGTCGATCGACAGAATTGCTGACAGTGGCCGCGTGCGGCTCAGCAACCAGATTCGCCATGGTCGCCACGGTACTTTGAGCCTCCATTGCTGATTTCCATGTGGGACTCGATTGACGGTTCCCATTTTCGACGCAACCACATGCTATGGGAATAGGAGTTGTGCGGTCTTGGAATGGCGGCGTGATTTCGCAACCTCAGCTTCCAGCCACCCATCTCTCGAACGACCCCACTAAACGTTTGGCACTAGAAACAATTCAAGGGATCGCCTCGTGCAACGCCGACCAGATGGAATCCCATGCCTTGTCGGGTCGGTCGCCGGCCTTCTGGAGCAGTTTCTCGACGACTTCGAGTTCTCGGCGCCTCGGCTGGCGATGCAGTACGAGCTG
>CAZFLF010000786.1:0-4041 GCA_964519825.1 uncultured Pirellulaceae bacterium
GGCTAGCGCCCGTTCGCTCAGTATCCAATTATTTAGCTGTGACAGAGCACTAGGCGGTTTGAGCCTCGTGTCCGGGAGTTTGATCCGCGTGACCAACCCACTAACGCACTTCGACGAAACTGGCGCGAGCCGCATGGTCGACGTCACCGGAAAGACGGTCACCGCACGGGTGGCCCGTGCCAGCGGCCTGGTTCACATGTTGGCCGAAACACAACGGCTGATCCGCGACCGACAGCTAGCGAAGGGAGATGTTCTCGAGGTTGCCCGTCTCGCGGGAATCATGGCTGCCAAACGGACCGCCGACTTGATTCCGCTGTGCCATCCGCTGCCGATCGATTCCGTCGAACTGTCCTTTCAGTTCCCAGATGATACGACGGTTCGGATTGAAGCTTCGGTGCGCGTAACAGCCAAGACGGGGGTCGAGATGGAGGCGTTAACCGCGGTCGGTGTTGCGGCCCTAACGATCTACGACATGTGCAAGGCGGTCGATCGGGGTATGGTCATCGAACGAATTCAACTGGAAGAGAAACTAGGCGGGAGGAGCGGACACTTCCGCCGACCGCCCTAATGGTCTGCCAAATCTGGATCAATCCGTACGATGGCCGACCGAAGCCATCGAGTTCAGGATCGGCCTAGGAAGGCCAACCTATCCATTCCACCGTGCCCATTCCACCGTGCCAGCCCACTAGAGTGAGCGAAGGAACTACCCAGTGAGTCCCGTCCTGAATCAGGCCAATTCCGCCAACGCTCCGCTCCAAGTTCTGTATGCTCCGATCGCTGCGGAGTTGGAGCAAACCGAGCAGATTCTTCGCGAAGAAATGCGCAGCGAATTTCCCTTCGTCGATGAACTGGTCCGCTACGGAGTATTGCTCGGCGGCAAGCGGCTGCGACCCGCACTGGTGCTATTAATGGGCAAAGCAATCGGGACCATTTCGCGCGAACATCTCGTGCTGGGCGCAGTGGTCGAAATGATTCACACCGCAACGCTGGTTCATGACGATGTTTTGGATGAAGCTGAAACGCGCCGGCATCTCGCCACGGTGAACAGCCGGTGGGATAACAAGGCGAGTGTATTGCTGGGCGATTTTCTGTTTACGCACGCCTTCTATCTGGCCAGCACGCTTTCCTCGACCTGGGCGTGTCGGCTGATCGGCTTGGCCACCAATACCGTTTGTGCTGGCGAATTACGGCAAAAGGGGACCATTGGCGATTTTGATCTGAGTGAAGACGATTACTTCGACATCATTTCAGCGAAGACGGCGGAATTGTGCGCCTGCAGTTGCGAGCTGGGCGCCCACTACGCCGGTGCTGCCCCGGAGCTGGTTGCTGGCATGGCGTGCTTCGGACGCGACTTGGGAATCGCCTTCCAGATCGCCGATGACGTGTTGGATGTCGCGGGTAATGAGCAGACCACCGGCAAGTCGCTCGGCACGGACCTCGAGCAACAGAAACCCACGCTGCCGGTCATTCGGCTCCTGCAACTTGCCACGCCGCGCGAACGGGAGGATCTGCTGGCCATTCTTCAGGACGATTCGATTGATCGGCTGGCCGCGTTGCGACCGTATTTCGAGCGTTATGACCCAATTACCTATGCAAAAGATCAAGCCCGCACATTTGCTGATCGCGCCGCCAGACAACTGGCAGTCCTCCCCCCAAGTCCGTCTCGCGACACCTTAACCATCATGGCCGAGTTCGTCGTCGCACGGTCACGGTAACGCATCGTCATGTCCTTGTAGGACGGGCACCTTGCCCGTCACGAAATACCAGACGGGCAAGGTGCCCATCCTACGTGCAGACGGTTCACGTTGGCGGAATTCGCAATGCCATCTTTTGACCTCGACCGCATCCGACGCGAGACATTCATATCGCAGATTGATTTTCACGAGGAGATTGGCTCAACCAATACTCGCGCGCTCGCCCTCGCGAACGAAACGAGAACATTTCCGACGCTCGTGCTGGCGGAGCGTCAGACGGCGGGACGGGGACGAGGCAACAATCGCTGGTGGGCTGGTGACGGTGGACTGACGCTGTCGGTGCTGTTGAATGCCAGCGACTTCGCCATCCCGGCCAGTCGCTGGCCGTTGATTTCCTTGACAGCCGGATTGGCCGTCGGTGAAGCCATCGCTTGTTTCGTCCCGGCCGGCGATGTGCGGCTGAAATGGCCGAATGATGTGTTTCTCAACGGCCGCAAAGCCTGCGGAATTCTGATTGAGACCGCCTCGAACCGCTCGGGAATGATCGTCATCGGAATCGGCCTCAACGTGAATAATTCATTTGCCAAAGCCCCGCCCGAAGTACTTTCGATCGCCACGTCCCTTGCCGATGTGACCGGCTGTACGTTGGACCCGTCAAATGTGCTGATCGCTGTCCTGCAACAGTTGGCGAAATGCCTGACGCTAGTCGGCAGCGACGTCTCGCAATTGGCGGACTTGTGGCGAGCACGTTGTTATCTCGACGGCCGCACCGTCCAGGTCTCCACTGGGCTGAGCGGTTCTGGCTCGGAAGACATCACGGGTGTGTGCCAGGGAATCGACGACGACGGAGCACTTCTCTTGCAAACCGAGACCGGGGTGGTTCGCTGCTTTAGTGGAGTCGTGGCCAGGATTCTCTGATCGCTTATCGTGCCGTCGGCCCCCGAGCCGCGCTGCGGTCGTCGGCGGGCGGGGTCGTGGTGCTGCGCAATCCGCGAATGCGTCCCTGAGGGATGAGGCCGGCCGTGCTGATGGCCTCGTTGATTTGGTGCTCGCCGAGATTACCAGCTTCGTCACGAGCCTCGATGCGCAGATAGATATTTCGCGGAATGCGCGGCTCGACAGCCCAGAAGTATTGCCCGGCGTTCGGCAATCCCGCAGCGATGGTCGTCCACGGACCTTGCGGCTGTTCGCTGAACAGCAATGTGATGGGCCGGTCGGTAAACCAGACGTCGATCGCTTGCCAGCGGATGTCGAGCTGTCCAGCGTGTTCACCTTCACCATAAATGGCCGACGTCAAACGGGCTGTCGGCTTCGCTGTGTCGACACCGACCCACAAATCGGCCGGATCACCCGGTTGCGGTGGCGCACCGCCGAGTTGATTGCTGCCGATAATGACGATTCTGAATCCGAAGATACCGTCTTGGTCCACGACTAAGTCGAGCGGGCTCTGCCGATCGGCATCCTCCTGCCAGTGCTTCCAAGTCCGCCCGCCATCTCCCGTGCCCCACAATTCAACTTTCGAGACACCCGTCGGTCCCAACGAGTCGATTTCGTAGTCAAGGCTGAATTGGCGCGTGTTGGTCATCCGCGGCCGCTCGCCACTTGGCAATGCGAAGGGCGCTTCTTGTTTTTGACTCCCGGCGCCGGACGAATCTGCAATTGCCCGCGCCGGCGTTGTGATAGTTGACGGCGGGGACACGACCGGTGGACCTGATGGAGTCCCGTTGGACGGTCCCTGGACGGGAGTGATTTCTTCTTCAACCGGCACAGAGGAGGTGACCTCTGGCGCGGCGCGTTGCGGAACGGGAAGTTGGTTTGAACCGTCGACCGATGACGAAGGTTGTCCGTCCGGCACCGTTTGCTTGGCCGAGATGAACGGATTACGGGTCGTGTCGCGCGCCGCAGCGGACGGTACGACCGCGGCGGATGGTTTCGGGGAAGGTAGTTCACCGTGCGGAGCGACTAACGGTAGTTGCGATTGCCCGGGTAACTGGTTGCTGACCGGCCACGTGCGTTCATCCTGGGTGACCGCAGGTCGCGATCGCGCGCGAAAATCGTTCGTTGGCTGGCCGGTTGCCACCTGCCGTGACATCAATCGCCGGCTCACCACGGTCTTGTTTCCGGCCCGGTCGCTGACTTCGGCCCGCACAAGCAATGCATCGGCGACTCCTCCGGGGATCCACGTGTAATTGCCGGTGAGCGAACCGTCGCGACCAGGATCGACGGTCGGGAGGATGACAGTTCGCCAAGGAGCGTGCGACTCGGTCTGGTATTCAATCTTGAGCGACTCGGAAACGAGTGTTGGATCACTGACTTTCCAATTCGCGCGAACTTCGCCTGAATCGCT
>CAZFLF010000787.1:0-4029 GCA_964519825.1 uncultured Pirellulaceae bacterium
TCGAGTGAAGACGCGATACATCGGCCCGGCGCAATGGCCATGGTTCATGATGGATGCGCGCCCGGTAAATCCGGTCACCCGTCGCGGTGTACAGGCAATATCGTTCGGTCAAAAAGAATTCCAGTGAATCAGGTTGGGCTGGAGGAAGATGTTCTCCGAGTGTCCACGCAGACTCAAATAGGGCTGGCGGCGCGCTGGTATGAGTGCGCTGGCATCCAAAGCGTATTTGGTCCCCTTCGGTCACCAATTCAATGTCTGCATGGAAGTAAGGGAGCCCAAAAGCGATTCGCGCAAACCAGACGGCGAGACGATTGGATGCATCCAGTGAGAAGAACCATACTCCAGGCTGACCGTTCAAATGCACATACGTTCGGACATTGAGTTCGTGTGTCTGGCTAACCAACGGTAGCGGTGGGACGAGCGGAGGACGAACCCGACGAATGGTCAGCGGTGTAATCGCTATCCACGCGGTCGCCTCGAAGGTATCGATCTCCAGGCGCGGGTGAATCAAGGGGCGCAATTGCTCGGCAGGGATTTGCCAATGCATGAACACCAGCTTGTCCCAGGTTTGATAGATGATCGGCCACGTCGTTGGTCGCTGGCGTATTGAGAGTCTGTCAATATCTGTCACAGATCAATGCGCCCCCTGTTCGCGGCGCAACAGTTCGCTCTTCCGTTCCACGCCCCAACGATAACCCGAGAGCGATCCATCCGTTCGCACCACGCGGTGGCATGGAATCGCGACTGCCAGGCTGCTCGCTCCACAGGCTTGTGCGACTGCTCGAACGGACTTTGGGTGGCCAATCTGCTGGGCGATTTCCGTGTAACTCGCGGTCGAACCAGCTGGGATATCGCGTAGCGCTTTCCAGACCCGCTGCTGAAAGGCGGTGCCGAGAATATCCAGGGGGAGATCAAGACCGGCAGATGGCATCGCAACGAAGCCAACCACTTTGGCAACGAGTTGCTCGAACGACGCGTCGCCGCCAATCAGCTCCGCCTTGGGGAACCGATCTTGAAGATCCCGCGTTAGTTCGTCGGCGTCGTCGCCGAGCAAGATCGCGCAAATCCCCTTGCCGGAAGCTGCGACAAGAATTGAACCGAGCCAGCATTCTCCAACCGCGAATCGAATCGTAGTTCCGGTACCCCCCGCTCGGAAAATCTTCGGTGTCATGCCGAGAACTTCGGTGGAGGATTCGTAGAAGCGGCTATTGGAGTTAAAGCCCGCCCGATAAATCGCCTCGGTGACCGAAGCGGATCGCGAGAGTTCGTTGCGAACACGACGAGTGCGATGGGCGGCCGCATAGGCTTTCGGAGTGACGCCGGTTTGCGCCTTAAACACACGGTGGAAGTGATAGCTGCTCATGCCGACCGAACTCGCCAAGTCGTCGAGACTCTGGGGTTCCTCCTCGTCTTCGATGAGCCGGCAGGCTTGGGCAATCATCGCGGCATGGCGTTCCACGAGGCTACATTCCGTCGGCTTGCACCGCTTGCACGGCCGATAACCCGCCGCCTCGGCTTCCTGGCACGTCGCATAGAAGGCGACGTTCTTGCGCAAGGCCAATCGTGCCGGGCAGACCGTCCGGCAATAAACGCCCGTCGTCTTCACCGAATAGAAAAACAGGCCGTCAGCGGCTGGATTACGGTTTGCTACGGCTTGCCAACGTTCCTCGTCACTTGAAAACGGCAGCCGCGGTCGTGTGGTCTTCTCCGACAAAATGGTCATGACGATGCTCCTGAGAATCCAGCTTAGTGGTTACTCCCGCTTCGATGCGGTTGTTTTTGATAATAGCCGGACCGGGTCTGGCAAAAACTCCGGTTCTTGCTTTCAAATTCGACCGACTTTGACCTGTGCTCAGTTTGAATCGGCTTCGGTCCAACTGGAAACGGTCACGTTGATTCTCCTGCTATGAAAGGATCAACTCAGCACAAGTGACAAAGCAAGTCCCGGCAACGAACAATCCTCGAAAAGGTTAACGAATGTCAGAGAAAGTCCATAAACCTGTGACCAGCGCGGACGCGGAGGAAGGCCCCACTCAGCTGCCCGTAGACTTTGCTCCATTAGAGAGCAGCTCTCCAGAACAGCAGTTGCATACGTCAGTCAGCGAACACCAACGTGCGTCGATTGAGGTTACGAGAGCTTTTGATCGAGCCGTTGCTGCGTCTGAATCGGGGAACGAAGAGTCTGCTGTCCAGGAGTATCTTCATGCCGCAGCAGCAGCCGAAGCGGCTAACGAGTGGCACATGACTGCCCTGGCCTGTGAGCGAGTTGGAGATTTTCTAATCCATCCCAAGCCCCCGTCGGACTTAGAGCGTGCGTTGCGAATGTATCGCCGAGCTGCAGCAGCGTACGAAAACTGCGGGCTATTCTCCGACTCACGACGCTTGTTCTATCGGGTAATGCTCTTTCGGATGCGGCGCGGCAATGAGGTGCGAATTCCCGTCCTCCATCGAGCCGAACTGTTTATGTACTGGCTTACAGCCGGGTTTGGCTATCGACCCCTGAGAGTCATCGGTGCCGCCTTGGGTGTCGTCTTAATCTATGGCCTCTTGTACTGGTCCGTTGCGGGTGGGATTGACGTTGAGACACGCAAGGCAACCGGGTTCATCGATTCGGTTTATTTTAGCGGGATCACCTTCGCGACAGTCGGGTATGGTGATGTAATCCCGGCAAAACATGCGAGATTACTCGCTCTGAGCGAGGGCATGCTAGGGGCTTTTTTTATGGGGTTCTTCGTGGTCGTCCTTTCCCACCGTCTTACCCGTACCTAATCACTAATTCGAGCGTGCTCTAACGACCGGACAAGTAGCCGAAATAGCGCGGTAGCCAAGTGAGGCTTACGGCTAAGTCGGCTACTTGTCTTCGGCCAGTTTCTTTGATTACCGGCCGTCCTTATCGGAGTCGCCGGGGATTGCTTTCTCGACGCGATTCCAAGCATCGCGCGTGGCATTTTTGGCTTTCTGCCAGGTGAGTTTTGAGTTGGACTGATTGCGCCAGCCGTGTTCCAGGTCGGACTCTACATCCTCAAAACGTTTGCCGGGGTAACGCTGCTTGGCTTCCCATCCGTGGCGGTAAGCTGGACCATATTGGTCATATTGGACGCTTGGTTCGTAATAGGGGCGCGTCCGATAATTCTCCCGCCAGTAAGCGTCTTCAGTAGTCGGATCAATCGACTCTGCAGCGGCCTTGCCAGCATATCCGCCGGCTACCGCCCCGACGACAGCGCCAACCACCGTTCCGATGGGTCCAGCCACGGCTCCAGCAGCCGCACCGGCGGCAGCCCCGCCCGCGGCCGCGCCAATTCCTACTCCGACAGGATGCGCACCCGGAGCATCGGTAATTGGATCGGGATTGCGATCCGGTTCATTTGCTACGCTTCTGCTCGTTTTCGTCGCCATTGAATTCTCCTCAGTAATAAAGGTTAAACTACGCTGAACGAGACCGACTCATTTGAAATACGAGGAGCCCTACGCCCGCCCCCACTAACAACGCGGAAACGGGATAAGTGGGCTTATGCAAAAGATGTACCGCTGAGTTTGCCGGCATCAGCGGAGCAGAATTTGCGACAGATCTCGGCGAAGTTCGTGTTCTCGAGTTTGCTGTCAAAGAAGTGCCGGACTGCTCGGATAGAAACCAGTTTGATTGTGCCGAATTCAGGTTACGCCCGCTCTGCGGCCTGAACGTCGGAGTCGCTGTACCAGCGGTGAGAGAATTGTCGCCAACGCAAGTGAGGCCCATTCCGGCGTCCGCCGTCGGATTATTCGTTGGATTTCGACCGTTCAGCCGATTGCCAGCGGGCGAGTATCTATTCTCGAATCACGTTGTCTTCGGCGGCCGTGGCTACTGGCCGCACTTGTCCGCCAAGGGCCCGATGAACGCGGATCCGTTAATTCGAAATGCGGTCGCTGGAAACTTGCGCGTGCAGTTGTTCGTAAAGGCGCTGGAGTGCCTGCGCGAGCGAGTCTCGCAGCGATTGCACCCGGCGAACGTCGGCTTCCATAGCAGCTGTCTCGAGTAGCGTCGCTGCATCC
>CAZFLF010000788.1:0-4016 GCA_964519825.1 uncultured Pirellulaceae bacterium
GAACCGATGAAGTCAGCCGCACTCGGAGGCACGTTATGACAGGAAGCACGGTATGACAGGAGACACCGTATGAGGGGCGCGGTCCTGGCTCAGATTAATCTGTTGACGATTCTGCAATCGCCGATCTCCTGGGGCTTAGCGGTCGGTGCATTGGGTTTGTGGGTGATGCTCGTTAACGGAAGTCGCCGATTCAATCGATTGGGACAGCTGATTTCTTTTGTGGGATTGATCGTCCTGGCGATCGCATTGCCGAAACTATCGGATTTGACCGATTTCGACCAATGGTGCAGCCAAATTGTATTCTGGGTTTTGTCGGGCATTGCCATCGGTTGCTCCACAGCGGCCGTTACAGCCCACAATCCGGTCTATACCGCAATTTGGTTTGCCGGTTCCCTGTTGGGAGTGGCGGGGTTGTTTCTGTTTCAAAACGCCCAGTTCCTCGGCTTCGCGACGATTGTTGTCTATGCCGGTGCAATCGTGGTGACGTTTCTCTTCGTCCTGATGCTGGCGAATCCCGAAGGACATGCGAAGTACGACCGCATTAGTTGGGCAAAATTACCGGTGCCGCTGATGATTCTGGCCGCCACGGCGCTTGTCGCCATCGTCGCAGCGTCGTTTATCAGCCAGCCGCCGAACCCGATCGGTGGAGGGAAGCCGGTTCTCGCTGAAAACCACATGGCTCATTTCGGAGGCGAGTTGTTTGCGAAGCATCTCGTATCGGTCGAAGTGGCTGGCACCATCCTGCTCGTAGCGCTGGTTGGTGCCATCGCGATCGTGATTCAGGGCAGAGGAGATCCTGCAGTCTCGCCTTCTATTATGGAGCATTCGCCGGGGAGGGAGGCGTCATGAACGAGGCCTCGGCATTATTGTGCAACTACCTGGTCGTGGGGGGTCTGCTATTCGTGATCGGATTGATTGGGTTCGTCGTGCGCCGAAACATGATCGTGATGTTTCTATGTGCCGAAATGATGCTGCAAGGAGTGTCAGTCAGCTTGATCGCCTGGGGCCGTTTTCATGGCGATTGGGGGGGACAGATGCTGGTGCTCTTCATCATCGCTGTTGCTGCCGCCGAGGCAGGTATCGCGATGGCGCTCGTAATGATGTTGTTTCAAAAGTCTGGCACGCTCGACATCGCCTTTTGGCAGGACCTGCGCGACGAAGGACTGCCTCGGTTTGTTGATCGCAAAATCCCTGAAGAGCGCGATGAGGACCACATTTGGCCGATGCTGACTCCGGCCGGCCTGCAACCCGCTGTGGATGAGGACGAGCAACTGCATCGCAGCCAGATTTAATAGCAAATATGGATTCCATCACTCAATACCTGGTCGCCGTCCCCGCCCTGCCGTTGGCGGCGGCCGTCCTCACCGCGCTGCTCGGACCGCGCGTGCTGAAGGGACGTAGCCATCTGCTGACGATCGGGGCATTCATCGCGGCATTCGTCTGTAGCCTGTTGCTGGTCCGAGAGGTTCACACGAAGCAATCCGAAATCTCGGAGTCCACGCTCAACCGGCTCGAGAGCCCATCGACGATAGGTCACACTTCGGCTGCCGTTGCCAGTTTTGAGCGGATTGTCACCCTGTGGACATGGGCCGATTTGCCAGATGCCTATCAATTGCCTAAGACGTCTACTGTCGGTACACCTTCTTCGAACGGCGACTCCGGATGGCGCCCCTTTCGTATCGACGTTGCTCTAAGAGCGGACGGCTTAACCGCGATGATGCTGGCGATGGTTACAGGAGTGGCTGCGCTAGTCGCCATTTTTGCTGCAGGCTACATGCACGGAGATCGTGGGTACTGGCGGTTCTTCTCCTATGTTTCGTTGTTTGTCTTTTCGATGACGATGCTGGTTTCCGTCAGCAACTTCGCTTTGCTGTTCGTCTTCTGGGAAGCCGTGGGTGTCTGCAGTTATCTCTTGATCGGGTTCTGGTATGAGAAGCCGGAAGCCGCGTCCGCCGGAAAGAAAGCGTTCCTCGTGAACCGGGTCGGCGATTTTGGTTTCGCTTTGGCGATATTTCTCATCTGGACGACATACGGCACACTCAACTTTCACGACACACTGCCCGATGGCCCACTTACCCATGGCACCGTGTCGCAGGCGACGGCCAGTCAAGTGGCTACTTCGGCGCCTGCCGAGGGTTCGCCGGCGGTGGTCCGAGGTGTTCTCAGTGAATCTCGTAACCGAGCCGGCGATTACGTCGGGGGTGGAGTAGCACTGGCGATTTGTCTGCTGTTGATGCTCGGAGCGTGCGGCAAGAGCGCACAATTCCCACTTCATGTGTGGTTACCAGATGCGATGGAAGGCCCGTCGCCAGTCAGCGCGCTGATTCATGCGGCCACCATGGTGACTGCGGGAGTCTACATGGTCGCCCGATGTACGCCGCTGTTCATGGCGTCGCCGGAGGCCCAACTTGCCGTCGCTTGCATCGGCTCGCTGACAGCCCTGATCGCGGGATTGATTGCGGTAACGCAGTTCGACTTGAAGCGGGTGTTGGCTTATTCCACGGTTAGTCAGCTGGGTTTCATGTTTCTGGGGCTCGGTACTGGAACGTTGGCGGGAATCACGGCCGGAATGTTCCATCTATTTACACACGCGTTCTTCAAAGCTTTGCTTTTCTTGGGTGCCGGTAGCGTCATGCATGCGATGGGAAACGTCATCGACATGCGTCGCTTCAGTGGATTGCGGGTGTTACTTCCCATTACCCATGCGACCTTTTTGCTCGGTTGCTTGGCATTAGCTGGGATTCCACCGTTCGCGGGTTTCTTCAGCAAGGACGCGATTCTGGCGGCGGTTGAGGAAAAGGCCCACGAACTAGCCGGTCACGATGCGGACCACAGCGCGGGTTCTGACAATCGTGCCCCCTACGCCGACGCGAGTTCATCCGTACCGCTGCACTCTCCTGTCAGTGACTTGTCCGCGGTACAACGAGCGAAGTTCGCGACGATCTATCAGAGTTTGTATTACATCGCGTTATTCACAGCGTTCTTGACCGCGTTCTATACGTTTCGCGCCTTCTACCTGACCTTCTATGGCCCGCAGCGAATTCCGCACGAAGCCGGCGATCACGCCCACGAATCGCCGCCAATCATGTGGCTTCCGCTGGCGGTGTTGGCGGTTTGCGCGTTGGTGGTTGGCTTCTACTTCGATCGAACCTATTTACTCCATCCAACTCATCAATTCGCTGAGTTCATTGGTCATACGCCGTCGCTTGCGAGTGGACTTGTTGCAGCCACCAGGCAGCCGTACCAATTCCACATCTTCGTCGCCGGCGTCAGCACAGTCGTCGCCTTGGCCGGTTGGCTCTTATCGACCTACTTTTATCTGGGCGACCATAGCGAGATTCGCTGGCTCAAATCGCTTATGGATTTCGATCTCGCGTCAAAGTGGTTCGATGTGGAAACCGTGTCGCGATGGAAGGATGTGGGCTGGATCGCCGCCACACATCGCCTGGCCCGTCGGTACGGGTTAGGCGGAGTGACGTCCACTGTCGGCCACTTTGTATTGCTAGTGGTGCTCATCCTCGCGACGCCGTTTCTGCTGGGGAATTACCTATCGCCGTACAAGCTGTCGTTTGGCAAGTTTTTCTTTGACGAGATCTATCAGCTCACGATCATTGTGCCTTTACGATTCGTGGCAACGGCTTGCTATGCGATAGACCGGTGGGTCATCGACGGACTCGTGAACGCCGTCGCCCGCATTCCGCCAGCCTTTGGCTCATTTCTGCGGTCGCTGCAGATGGGCTTGGTGCAGTTTTACGCCCTAGCGATGGTGTTAGGCATCTTGCTGTTTCTGGCTCTGGCAACCGGAGTATTGTGGGCGGCTGGATAGGCGGCAAACCCTTTGCCGTCCTCGTAGTCGAGAAAGCAGTACCATGGCATCCGTTCTGAATTATGCACTTGCACTTCCGCTGATCGGCGCGATCCTGATCTGGTCAACGGCCTCGTTCGGGCGCAGTTTCGCGCGCACGGTGGCGTTGATGTTTACGATCGCAACGCTCATGCTGACCGCTTGGCTGATT
>CAZFLF010000789.1:0-4013 GCA_964519825.1 uncultured Pirellulaceae bacterium
TGACGATCGGCGTACATCCCAACTGAAACGTTTGGGTGTCGACATTCTTTTCCAGGTCGGGCCAATAGCGGTTGAGAAAAAAGAATAACTCTGCTTGCTTTCCCAGCCGGCTCAACGCGCGTCGGTCGATCCCGGTTAGGTCAAAGAACAGGAATTTCTCCGGGAAGGCGAAGTACTCGGACAGCAGCCGATATCCTTCAAACGATCGCGGCGAGCAAGGGAGCAGCGCATCGGACCGTTCGAATCCCACGGGACGTACGCACTCTCGCGGCAGGATCACTGCTTCTCGGTCCGTCGGTGAGGTCGCCAGGGCAACGGCCAAAGTATGGTTCAAGATCGCTTCGTACAGCTCGAAAATGTATTGCGACGGACCATGTAAGTAGAACCGCAAGGAGTCGAGTTCGAGTTGTCCGAACGAAACTTTGTCCGATCCACAACCGAGTTGCACCCGTGCGATCGCTTTCGCCTCGGTGGCGAAGCGACAGGGAGGCACGGTGAATGGCGGACCGCGGAACTCGGCGGTCTGCACCCGAATCGGCCACAGCGTCACATCGCTGGCGCTACGAAACCGGCATGTCTCGCCGTCTACACCCTTGCCCCGCACCGGTTCTGTTTCCAACTGCGTCCCGCGCGCGAGCCGATACCCGGCCGTTAACTCGACCTGCGACTTGTCCAATCCAAACTGCGCGATGGCCATCGACGGAATTGGAGCGAGGTAATGCGGGTAGAGAATTCCGAGCAGCGCTTCGGCCAGTTCGGGAAAGTCATCGTCCAGCTTGTGACGGATCCGCGCGGTCAAGTACGCGAACCCCTCAACCATCCGTGCGACGTGCGGATCCTCAGCCACATCCCCCCCCAGCCGCAATCGGCCGGCGATTTTCGGATGGGCTTCCGCAAACTCAGCACCCATTTTTCGGATGAAGGCCAGTTCGCGGTTGTAATACGGCAGGAGTTGATCGGTCATGGGAATCGTCGTCGGATCCAGTAACGAAACGGAACGGCCAGCTGGCGGTTGAGGGGAAGATTGTAGCACTCGACCCGGTCGGGCACGAAGCCATCTTGGCAGCCCAACTAGCCCTCAATCCCCGCAAATTCGCAGAGGTTCGCCGTGAGTACGGGTTGCGGGCAGCTCCACACCAGGAAGAACAACGCCTCGCGGCACCAACGGCCGGTGGGATGACCCGTAACGTAGCCGGCGCCCTTCGCGGCGGTCAGAGCGGATTGTGTGGCCCGCAACACCAGACTGTTTGCACGAGTTCGCAGATCGGCATCCGAGCACATAGGAATATTTTCCGCAGCGGCGAACAGGTTCGCAATAATCTCATTCCACTCGGTCAGGAGGGCTTCCGCCGGCGAAGTCAACACATCCCGTGCCTGGGCTTCTTCGCGCAAATAATCGATGGCGGTCTTCGCCAGCCCCAACGCCAGCGTGGAGGTTTGCAAACCGCCCGTCCGAGCTCCCACTCCTTGTTTCATGACTTCGCGAACCGGACCAGCCAACAGCCAATCACTGCCGATCGAAACTCGGTCAAACTCCACGCGCCCCGTATGGCTACCCGAAAGGCCGACCAGCGACTGCGGGGGCGGAATGGTGACACCAGGTAAATCGGTCGGCACCGCCACGAGGATCTCTCGGTCGTCGTGCAGCGTCGCTCCTACCACCAGATGCTGTGCGTGGTCGGCTCCGGTAATCCACGGACTGTAGCCGTCTAGAAAAAAGCCCTCGTCGGTTTCTTCGGCCATCAACACCGGCTTGACCAGATGTCGTCGGCTAGTGGTCAGATGCGAAATGCCCACCGTGGCGAACGATCTACCAGCGACCAATTCGGGCAGCAATCTCTGTTTTGTGATTTGGTTGTCGCTCCGTTCAATTCGCTGATAGGCCCCGGTGCGTTGTGTCATGACAAACGTCGTGGTCAGACAACCCATGCTGAGCGCCAAATATCCGCGCAACAGATCGGCTTCGCTCCATGCCTGACCACCCCAATCTTTGGTCGCGAACCACTCAAACACACCGTACCGCGCGCACGCGTCGAGCTGCTGCCGCGGCCACTGACTTTCATCCGCTGCACCGTCGGACAATTTGCGCAATTGTCGCACAAGTTCGGCAAGCTCCGGTGAATTCGGCGTCGTCACACGTGTTGTACACATACCCGACAGGATATCGGGTTAACGACGTCGATCAATCAACGGAGTGAGCCGCGAGGACTACTCGCGCGGAAACCGCGAGGCAAAGGCGGCCTTGAAAGCGTCGATCCCACGGCGGGCGATCAGAATATCGTTGCCCATAGTCACCATGCGGCAGCCGACTTCCACGGCGCGGTCGGCGAATTTCGGATCCGGCGCAACACAGCCCCACGTCTTACCGTGACGACGGCAAGCATCGGCCACGCTCCCAATCGCACTCCACAGCTTGTCGTCGTGAAACTGCCCAGGGATTCCCAGCACGACCGAAAGGTCCGTCGGTCCAACGAAAAGCAGATCGACCCCGTCCAGCCGGGCGATGGCATCGACCGAATCGAGTGCAGAGGCGGTTTCGATTTGGATGGCGACGAACGAATCGCGGTTGGCGTCGGAAACGAACTGAGCCGCAGGCTTATGCGAGTAATTGGCATCGCGCCCGGTCAGGACCGTGCCGCGTTCGCCGACGGGTGGAAACTTGGCCCACCGGACAAATTGTTCGGCTTGGGCTACCGAGCGGATTTGGGACGCCATGACACCACCGACGCCCGTTTCGAGGGCACGGGTTACTTCCCAGTATCCGATCGGTGGCATGCGAACGAAACAATCGAAACGGTTCGCTCGCGCCGCCAACGCCAGGACGAGCATCTGGTCGGGAGTCGGCGCGGAATGCTCCGCATCGATCCAAAACCCATCGTAGCCTCCCGCTTGGGCGAACATTTCGACCAGGATCGGGTGCGTGATTCTTCCCAGCGTGAAGACCCGCAGAGTATCGCCGTCGGCAAGACGACGCTTGAAACTGGATTCAGCCATGATTCCGACGTTCCTTCATCAGTTGTCGACGAGTTGGATATTGTCCCGCGCGAAAACCGGCGACCAACAGGAGCGGACCAATGCCAGGCGGATCACGCTATTTGGCTGCGGCCCTGTCCCCCTTCGTCATTCGGTGCCAAAGGGATCGTCCGATTTTTTCTCGTCTTTGACGGCGGGCTTTTCTTCGGATTTCTTTTCAGTCGTGGTGCCCCCGCCAAATGGATCCCCCGAGGTATCCGCCTTCTTCTCTTCGGCAGCTTTCCCAGCCTTTTTGGGAGCTTTAGGAGTCTTGTCTTCTTGTTTCGACAAACCGACGTAGATCAGCGGATACTCCTGCTGGACCTCGCGGATACATTGGATCATACCTCGACTAGTTGCCATCACGATGCGATCGGTCTCTTTGTTGATGTAGGGCAAGTCGAGTGAATTAGTGGCCAACGTCCCGAGGCGGCTCCCGGTTTGCCGGTCGAGAACAATTAGTCCGCCAGTGCTGGTCAAACAATACACTCGGCCCGGCGACGCACCGATGACCTTCGAGATTCCGGAGGTTGACCAACGCTCCTGTCCCAAATCGCCATCAATTGCGAACATGTTGCCGTCGGTGCTGACCGCATACACGGTATCGCCGTAGACGACCGCTGTTTCCAGAATCGGCTCGCCGGAGGAGAACCTCCACAACACAACTCCATTCGCTTCCTGCAGACAATAAACAAAGCCATCGACGGAAGTGACGAGAAGCCGTCCGGGCTGCATCACCGATGCGGGCGAGCCAATCGCGTCGTTGGTTTCTAAGCGGAAGTTGATGCGGTTCTGTGTCGCGCCGGTGACGTACAAATGGCCACGATCGGTCGGCCACGCGACGTTAACGCCGGTATAGACTGGCTGCCACATCGCCCGTCCTTGCGACTTGTAAATCGATGGCGCCGATTTGGTATTGTCGATCTCGTAGGCTTCCATCGCACCGTTGATCATCGGGACGAAGACCAGATGGGACGTGATCGCCGGTCCCGCCCCCGGGC
>CAZFLF010000790.1:0-4011 GCA_964519825.1 uncultured Pirellulaceae bacterium
GACATCATTTGGATTGACGCCGAAGTGTTCACCGATGCCGCGCCCGCGTTGCCCCATCGTACCGAGGGAATGTGCCTCGTCGACCATTAGCAACGCTTTGTGCCGCCGCTTGACTGCGATAAACCGCGGGAGATCGGGGTAGTCGCCGTCCATGCTGTAAACACCTTCGATTGCCACCAGCACGCGGCGATACTCGTGACGAATTTCGCCGAGAACATTGTCGAGTTCGCGCCAGTCGTTGTGCGCAAAAGGTCGCCGCCGCGAGCCGGACAAAATCGCACCCTGGACAATGCTGTTGTGCGCCAAGGCATCATGCACGATCAAATCGCCGGGTCCGAACAAGTGCCCGATTGTGGTCTCGTTGGTGGAGTGTCCGCCGACGAAGACCAGTGCATCCTCGACACCGAGAAACTCCGCGATGGCGCGCTCCAGTTCGACGTGAATCGGTTTCTGTCCGGAGACGAGCCGGCTCGCCGAGACGCTGGTGCCAAACTTGTCGACAGCCTCTTTTGCCGCCTGTGTGACCCCCGGTTCGCCCGACATTCCCAGGTAGTTGTAGCTGGAAAAATTGATCAGCTGCCGGCCGCCGATCTGGGCGGTGTCGCGAGTAACACGCTCATGGACGCTGAAATAGGGATTCGGTACTCCCGTCGCCGTGAGCATCGCCATCGTCTGTTTAAGCCGCTTGTATTCCGGCAACAGTGCGAACTGGTAAGTCTCCGGCGCCGCTTCCGCGCGCGACTGGCCGTTGTTTTCAGCGGACGCCAGCCGTCGCGGCTGTGTCGGTTCGGTGCCGATATATTTCTGAATCGCCAGCGCGACTTCGCGGCAAGTTTCGATTTCGGCCAAGACGTCTTCCGGGAATCGACCGCCGAACGTCTGCTGAAGCGAGAACGCGATTTCCGTACGTTCCAACGAATCGAGTCCCAGGTCCAGAATGTTCGAATCCAAGGAGAGATTCTTCGCGCGTTCCTTTGCCACCGCGCGGACATGATCGAGGACAATGTCACCAACGGTGGGATCGACTTGGCCGGTCAGTTCCAACCGCAGAGCCCGCTTTGCGGCGGCGGCTTGAGCTGTGGCTCGCTCGTCGGCTCCATCGTCAACGCTCCCCTCCTCGCCGGCGGACCAGGCAAACCACTGAGCGATCACTTGGAGCGAATTACTCAGGAACTCGTTGCGACAGGCATGCCGCTGGATCTTTCCACTGGAAGTCTTCGGCATGGAGCCAAAACGCACAAAGACAATTCCATCCGGCGGAAGCTCGTGCTCGCGCGTCACGTTGCGGCGGATGGCTTGGATCACTTCTGACCAATCCTTCTGCCGCAGTCGTTCAACTTCGCTGACGATCATCAAACACTCGCGGCCATTCAGGTCCACCGCGAAAGCCGCGGTCGCACCGGCCTGCAGGCGTGGATCCGTGCGCTCGACCGTCAGCTCAATATCTTGCGGATATCGATTGACGCCCCGCACGATAATCAAGTCCTTCAATCTTCCGGTCACGAACAACTCGTTGTGGTCCATGAAGCCGAGATCGCCGGTGCGGAGATAAGTCTTGCCTGACTCACCCGCCAGCCGAGCCTGAAACGTCTCGCGCGTCACGTCGGTCTTTCGCCAGTAACCGCGCCCGACACTGGGACCGCGAACCCAAACTTCACCGACCTGATGATCGGGCAGGCGCTTGCAACTCTCCGGATCGACGATGAGGACTTCCTCCTCGGGGAGTACGTGTCCACAACCGACCAACTCGCGGGCGCCCGGTTCCTCAGCTGACGCCGGCACAACGCGATGCTCGTCCAACGCCTTGCCGTCGAACGCCTGGATAATCGCGGGCAGCTGTTTCGTGCTGCCGGTGACGATCAGAGTTGTCTCGGCCATCCCGTAGCAAGGGAAGAATGTCTCAGGACGAAAGCCCACCGAACGAAAGCGCTCCGCGAACTCTCGCAGAGTGCGCGGTCGAATGGGCTCCGCGCCGTTGAAGGCTACTTCCCAAGTCGACAAATCCAACCCCTGTAACTCATCGTCCGTCACCTTGTCGGCGCAAAGTTGAAAGGCAAAGTTGGGACCGCCGCTGATCGTTACCTTGTACTTCGTGATCGCGCGCAACCACCGCGCCGGCTTTTGCAGGAATGCCAAGGGCGACATCAGGACGTTCGGTCGGCCCATAAATAGCGGGTCCAAAATGCCGCCGACTAATCCCATGTCGTGATACGTCGGAAGCCACGTCATGCCGATCGCATTCCGTTTCGGCTCGAAGGAATACGTAATTATTTCACAATTCGCGAGAATATTCGCGTGTGTGAGCATGACTCCTTTCGGCGTTCCCGTGCTGCCTGATGTGTATTGCAAGATCGCCAGTGAGTCGCCCCGCAACTCCGGCATCTTCCAACGATCGGCCAAGTCGAGATCGATTTGGTCGGTCGCCAACCAAGTGAGTTTCTTCAGACTGGGCGATTCGTCCAACAACCCTTCAATGCGATTAGAGACGTCATGCACAGTCAGCGCCGCCTTGGCGTCCGCATCGTGGGAAATCGCGTCGATCCGATCCATGTACCGATTGCGTCGCGGGGGATAAGCCGGCACGGCTACCGCCCCGGCATACAAGCAACCGAAGAATCCCGCCACGAAATCCAGACCCGGGGGATACAGGAGCAACGCTCGCTGACCGGCCATCCCGCTTGCCATCAGGGCCGAGCCGATTGCCCGTGCCCGGCGGTCTAATTCCGCATAGGTCCAACGTAACTCGTCCGCCTCTCCGTCGGTGAAATAAAACGAGACGGCATCGGGCTGGTGTTGGGCCCAATATCGCAGGCAATCAACTAAATGGGTCTTCGTCGGACGAAACGGATCAAAGGTGCTGTCGAGATTCACCGTGGTCCAACCTCCGGACGCGCGAACTCAAGTAACAACAAGACATCAAGTTGATTCGGCTGTGCCTCCTAGCAAGCGTTACGAAAGCCAAGCTCCATCGATGGCGGTGTTCAAAAGGTAACATGCAAGGCCCGTTGATCAAAGGAGTTATTGGCCGAAGCCCAGCTCTCCGGGATTTGCCCCGCAGGTTTGCCCTAACCGTCAGAGCTTACCCGATTGTTCCGGTCGTCGCCTCGAACAAGTACCGAGTACGGAATGTACTGAGTACAGAAAGTTCCCGTATCCAGTACGCAGTACCCCGTGTCCCGTATCCAGTACCCCGTACCCCGTACTTCGTAAAGGTCAACATTGCCTCGCACTTTGCTGCGAACCATCGTGCGTGATACGATTGACCGCGATGAATCCACGGGACGTGATCGATCGCACGGCGGCACACATCCAACAGTCCTCGACGGGTGACAGCTCCGGCCACGACTGGTGGCACATTTATCGCGTGTGGCGGACCGCGCGGAGCATCGCCGAGCTGGAGCGAGCCGATCTGTTCGTCGTTGAACTTGCCGCATTGCTGCACGACATCGCGGACTGGAAGTTTCATGGCGGCGATGAGACCGCCGGTCCGCTCGCGGCACGAAGTTGGCTCTCAACACTGGACGTCGAACCGGCGACAATCGAGCACGTCTGCGAAATTGTTGCCAAGCTGTCGTTCAAAGGTGCGGAGGTCCCGACGCCGATGCCAACGTTGGAGGGACGAATCGTGCAAGACGCCGATCGTTTAGACGCCCTTGGCGCGATCGGGATTGCTCGCGCATTCGCGTATGGCGGCCACAAAGGTCGCGAAATATTCGATCCGCACGCCCCCCCTCAGCCCCATGATTCGTTCGAAGCGTACAAGAAGAGTGCCGGGCCATCGATCAATCACTTCTACGAGAAGTTGTTGCTGCTCAGGGACCGCATGAACACGGACGCCGCCCGTCGGTTGGCTGACGAGCGACATCATTTTATGGAACAGTTCCTGGCGCAATTCTTCGCTGAATGGGGTGTTCCCCCCTCTACACCGTGACGTCCCAGAGGCCGTGACGTCCCAGAGGCAGCCAAGCGATTATTTGCTCTTTGGCAGCCCCCCCTGCAACAATTCTTCGT
>CAZFLF010000791.1:0-4006 GCA_964519825.1 uncultured Pirellulaceae bacterium
GGATTCGGCAACGACATACCGTTGGCCGTGTACATCGCACAGAACCGCCGCGGAGTTTTCGCTGCGACTTCTTTCCCCATCGCCTCCAACAGCGGCAGAGCCAGCGTGACTCCCGCCAAACCTTTGAGGACCGCACGACGATCGAGTTGAACTGCGGTTGCTGACATGATTGTTTTCTCCCGTTTCTTTGGGACTATCCATGTGCGTGCAATTCGGCCAGCTCGGATCGACCAGTGTAAGCGTCGATCTGTTGTTGAAACCGGAGAAGCTCGTCTTGTGGACCTTCGGCCAAGATCGCGAACTGCTGCGGATTGATCGGGTAAACTTCGCGCCGCAGCGCCGCCAACGCGCGGTACATCCGCTCCATTTGCCCCAGTGCCTGACTCAGTTCGGCGTCGTTGGTAATCATGGCAGCACCTTCAGGATTCCTTTGCGACGATCGGTCTCGCCTCGGATTTGTTGGAAGAACTCGACATACTCAAGAAGCTCAGGCGAATCCTCGCGAGCAACCAGGACATCGAAAGCATACCGTTTGAAAACGCTTCGCCGCGATAGGAGATTGTACTCGAAGGGACACGAGGTCGCCGTGAAATCATGGTTCGTCGGAAGAATCAGCACCAGGTCAACGTCGTTCGGCTCAGTCTTATTGGTGACGAAGCTGCCATCGACAATCAGGCCGGCCGCCATCCCTGTTGAGCGAAGTTCCAGGATGTAAACCACAAACTTGGCAAATACGATCAAGTGGAATTCGAGTCGCTGCCATGTTTGTTTTCCCTGGCCGTTTAGGAGATTCCCAACGCCGATTTCAGGCAAGCATCAATGTTTTTCATCTGAGCTGCGGAGAGGGAACCAATGACCTGCCGCACGTCCGATTGAGGAATCGTGTGCAGCCGGTTGCACCGAACGGCCGAGTTCATGCTCAAACCCGTTGCCGTCCCGTCAGGCGTCGCGATGTCGATCAAGAGTTGATCGGGCTGATGGACGTTTGAGAGATTTGACGTGATGGCTACGATAATCGTCTCACGGATCGCGGAATTCAGAACGTCGTTCTGGACGACGAGAGCGGGCCGCCGCTTGCTGCCCGGAGCACCGACGTTGGTCACATCCACAATGACAACGTCGCCGCGCTTCATTGGATTTGATCGTAAACGGCCATCTCAGGTTCGTCCCAGCCATTCCCTTCCGAGGAACGAGCGAGAGCCATCCGCATTTCGGCGTGAGTCCAATCGTCGCCGAGAATCTTGGAAACTCGCTCAAAAATATCCGAGCGCAGAACGACGCAATCGAGACCATCCACGGTCAATCGAATGTTGCCGCCACGGGCGAGAGCTTCGCGTTGTTCGAGAGTCAGTTCCATGTCTCCATTCTTTCAAGAGACGAATCGAACGGCAAGGCGAATCATCAAGCGGATTAGCTATTCGGATTCGGCAACGACATACCGTTGGCCGTGTACATCGCACAGAAACGCCGCGGAGTTTTCGCAGCGACTTCTTTCCCCATCGCCTCCAACAACGGCAGTGCCAGCGTGACCCCCGACAAACCTTTGAGGACCGCACGACGATCGAGTTGAACGGAAGAGGTCATGGAACAGACCCGAAATAAAGGTGATTGTGGAATGAAAGAGACTAACGACACCGTTTGACGCTCACGTCAATTTGCGTTCCAACGCGGCCTGTATGATGGGCTTCACCTTCGCAAGATCGTCGTCATCCTTGATCGAGTATTCAGTCCACTCTTCGTCAGCGTTGTAAGTGTCAAGGAGGCAATAATTACGGCGGGGATAGAGATACGCGAATACGCGGCCGTTGACCTTCATCGAAATCGCGTCCTTGATCCCGTCAACGGAGATGCTGCCGGGTCTCCAGGTCTTGATTTCCTCGAGAAGCGCCGAAACATTGCCTCGTACGTTCAGGTTAGTGATATACGCCAAATGATTGGCGGGGGTGGGCGGGGTTTCGAGTACTGCCGGTGGCGTTGGGATCGTATGCTCCGCAAAGATTGGAACAAGATCATCATCGCCTTCGAAGTTCAGGCAGTAGAACGTAAAAAGGGAAATCGGAAGGTCGATCCACTTACACCGATTGACCAAAGTTTGTGAGAACGAGGGCGCAATGAGGAGCAGGCGAACTTTCTGAGTCGGATCAATGCCGTGGGGCTTGTACAACCGGGCAAAGGCTTCGGCGTGGCTTGAGACGTAGTCGTAGTAATCGACTCCCTGAAGTAGCATCCCGTCGTCTTGCACGACCTTCAATTCCGCTACGACGAGCGATTTGCCGCTATCGACCATTTGGACATCCAGCCGTCCGCCTGCTGATGCCTTCTGATGATCGATATAGACCAAGCCACCTTCGATCAGACTTGAGTGCCGCCGGACAAGATCCTCTAGCCCCGCTTCGGAGACGTCAGTTTTCTTGTATGGCTTCATCGTCAGCGCAACTCGTCAAAAAGTTTGTTGAAAATAACCCCACCCGCATGTCGCGGACATGGTGATGCACACCTACTTCTTCAAAAACAAATCACTCTTGACGACGAACCGGATCATATCCTGCATGCGGTAGTCGTTGGCTCGCAGTTGGACGCTCTGTTCCTGGAGGAACGCGAACTCGTTGTAGGTCAGGCTGCGGCCGACGGCATAACAAGCGGCGTGCTTCAGGAAACTGAAGGCCACTTGATCGATTCGGTCTTTGGCCAGGTAAGCCTTGAGGCCATTCAGGTCTTGGACTTCAGTGCCATCGGGAAGGGTGGACCGAGTCTCCGTGCCGGGCGCTTTCTTCAACAGGCCGCCAGCGTCGAACGATTCAAACGGAATCCCCCACGGGTCGATCCCGGAGTGACATTTCGCGCACCCTTTCTGGTTGCGGTGACGCTCCAGTTTCTCGCGGAGAGTCAGCTTCGCGCCGTCGTCCTCCTGGAGTCGCGGGACGTTGGGAGGTGGATCGTCGGGCGGTTCGGCGATGATCTTGCGAGCCAGCCAGGCACCCCGTTTGATCGGATTGGATTCCCGGCCATCGGACAGCCCCGCCAGAATGCCGGCCTGAGTCAGCACGCCGCCCAGGTTTTCGTTCTCGTGTTGGATGGGGACAAACCGAAACCCGCATTCCGTGCGGTTGGCCAGGTTGTAGTAGCTCGCGACGACTTCGTTCGCCACGAGGAAATCCGATTGAACCACGTTGCGCAGCGGCAGGTTCTGTTCGATCAGATACCGCAGAAACTGGATCGGCTCTTGCCGCAACTGCGTCTTCGTGTCGCGAGTGAGCTTCGGGTATCGCTGAGCATCGACCGCCACGACGTCGAACTTGTCGAGACTCAACCACTGCGACGCAAACTCGTTCACAAACGACCCGCAGCGCGGGTCACGGATCATCCGCTCGATCTCCACATCTAGCGACTCACGCAAGGAGTCTTTCTTGGTGTTGGTGTTGGTGTTGGTGTTAGCGGCCAGATCGAGCAGGCGTTGGTCCGGCGGCCCGTTCCACAGAAAGTACGACAGCTTCGAGGCTAGTTCGTACGAATCAAGATCCTCCGCGGCTGGGCTGCTGCTGTTCTCGATCAAGAACAGGAACTGCGGCGAAGTCAGCACGACGAGCAGCGCGTCCTTGATACTCTGCCGAAAGTCAACTCTCGGGTCACGGGAGGGCGAGGCTCCTGCCGAGCCGTGTTTGTCGGCCGTTCGCGGCTCGGCAGGAGCCTCGCCCTCCCATTTGCCTGTGAACGAGTTCTTCCAGACGCGGAAGATCGATTCCAGTTCGGCCGCTGTGGCGGGTCGGCGAAAGGCTCGCGTGGCGAACGAGCGGATCACTTCCTGAGCATACACCACAGGATCGTTCTTGCCGGACGACTCGATGAAGATGTTGCGATGGGTCGCCGGCGGCCATGACTCATAGAACGGACCCTCGAACTCAACCGATCGCACGAGCAGCCGAGGCATGTCGCGACCGTCGGTGTATTCGCTACGGACCCCGATCTCCCGAACGCCAGCCAGATAATTGACGTTATCCTTCTCCAC
>CAZFLF010000792.1:0-4005 GCA_964519825.1 uncultured Pirellulaceae bacterium
CCCATATCGCCGAGCGCACCGGTCCCGAAGTCCCACCAGCCGCGCCAGCTCACCGGGGCATACGCCGGATGATATGGCCGTTCATGAATGGGGCCGAGCCACAAATCCCAGTCGAGGGTCGCTGGAACCGGCGGCGTCTCCTTGGGTCGGCCAATTCCTTGTTTCCACAGCCGCCCAGCGCGATCGGACCAGACGTATACTTCGCGCACTTCGCCGATAACGCCGGCCTGAATCCATTCGTTGGTGAGTCGCGCTCCCTCGGAGGCATGTCCCTGATTGCCCATCGAGGTGACAACCTTGGCGGCTGCGGCCGCGCGGGTAATCTCGCGGCATTCATGCAGCGTATGGGTCAACGGCTTTTGGCAGTACACATGTTTGTGGGCTCGGATTGCCGCCATCGTGGCGACCGCGTGAACGTGATCCGGTGTTCCGACGGTGACGGCATCGATGTTCTTCGCTTCCTTATCGAGCATGACGCGAAAATCTTTGTAACGCCGCGCCTGGGGAAAGGCCGCAAAGGAACCGGCAGCCCGCGTCTCGTCGACATCACACAGGGCGACAATATTCGCGCCAAGCTTGCTGACGGTGGCAATATCTCCCCCTCCCATGCCTCCGACGCCGATCCCGGCAATGTTGACCCGCTCACTCGGAGGTGTCTGCCCAGGCCCACCAAGGACATGCCTGGGGACAATCATAAAAGTGAGGGCCGTCGACGACGTTGCCGACATAAAAGCTCGTCGCGAGCGGCGCTTCGTCTCGTGCCCCGAATTTATTTCCGGTTTCATCAGCTGGGATCCTGGTGTGAAAGGTCAGTCAGCAGCGAACGAAATATCATTGCACGGTCGGGAGCAGATTGAAATGACCGAGACTTTTGACCTGGACCAGGCTTTCTGGCTGCGGCCCTCATCATTGGTACGGCAAGTGCAAGTCGGTCACCAGATGAATTTGTCTGGAATGTCTGGAGTTCGACCATGGTTCACAGGCCTCTTTGGGGTACCCCGGCCCGGATGCCGGAAAACGCGATTGCTGCACTCGATGAACTGGATGATCGAGGAGCGATCAACTCGTCCGTCGGCGAGCCGCAATTGACGCAGCGCGACCACGGGAAACGGCCGTCGTGGCGGCAACTTCTGCAGGACACAGTTTCCGCCTGGATGGACGACAAGGCGCCGCGGCTGGGTGCGGCACTGGCTTTCTACACGGTCTTTTCGCTCGCGCCGCTGTTAGTGCTCGCGGTGTCCGTCGCCGGTTTCGCGTTCGGAGCCGAAGCTGTGCAGTCGCATCTCGACGAGCAATTGCAAGGGTTCGTGGGCCAAGAAGGGGCCAAAGCCATTCAATCCATGATCGTTGCCGCCAGTCAGCCGAAGTCAGGCGCTATTGCCGCCGTACTCGGCATTATCGCTTTGCTGTTCGGAGCATCTGGCGTGTTCCTCCAAATGAAAGATGCCCTGAACACCATCTGGGGAGTCGCGCCCAAGCCAGGACTCGGCATTTGGGAAATGATTAGAAACCAGTTTCTCTCGTTTGCGATGGTGTTCGGTATCGACTTTTTGCTCTTGGTGACATTGCTAGTCAGTACAACGTTGGCCGCTCTCACCAATTACATTAAGGAAAGAATTCCTGGGCTCGATATTCTCGCGCACGGTTTGGATCTGGGGATTTCATTCGTCGTCGTCACGCTGCTATTTGCACTGATCTTTAAATACTTGCCAGACGTCAAAATTACTTGGCGAGATGTCTGGTTCGGCGCTGCCGTGACTGCAGTGTTGTTCACGATTGGGAAATACGCGATCGGCATGTATTTGGGAAGGGCGGCTGTGGGATCGGCCTATGGAGCCGCAGGCTCGATCGTGATCGTTTTGTTGTGGGCGTACTATTCTTCGCAGATCTTGTTCTTCGGCGCGGAACTCACCAAGGCTTACGCCCGTCTGTATGGCTCGCACGTTGTGCCCGCCGAGGGTGCACTACCAGTCACGGCCGAGATGCGAGCGAAACAGGGCATGCCCCAGTCCGTCTAGTTCATTCGCTGCATTATCTTCCTGTCCTTCATTTTCCTGTCACGCCGGATGGGACTTGAAAACTCTAAACAACATCCACAATGAGGGAACCAAAAGGAGTGCGCCAAAGGGGATAGAGAGTACGACAAATTGTAGAGTCGCTCTGGGAGCGGCCACCTTCGCGAACTCGATGTCGGGGTAAACGAAATAGGGATATTGAGCCGACGCCCACCCCATCAAGAGCAGCGCGATTTCGCCCGCCGCGAACATGCGGCTGAGCAGGAAGCGCCGTGTGAACACCGACCAGGCGGAGCCAGCGAAGCAGACGAGTCCGGATGCGACGATGGGTGCAGTCCGCCACCTCAGGAGCCGCCAAAAGAACCAAGTCGCCTCTTGCCAAGCGAACACCAACACCAAACCTGCCAGAAATGCCGTGGCAGTCCCGGCAAAAATCGCGCGCGAGCGAAAGTCCTCGCGCAGCTGTCCGTCGGTTTCGTTGGTGAGGTAGACCGCCGCCAAATAGGCGCAGGTGGCCAACGCCAGCAGTCCATTGGCGACGCAATACGGCGACAACCACGGAACCGTGCGAAAAAGTACAATCGCGCGATGCTCGTTCACCGAGATGTCCCCTTCCGTCACTACTCCGAATGCCGTTCCGAGCAGCAAAGGGGAGATAATCGACGCGATGCCAAAAACAACCCCCCAGACACTCGTTTCTGCGGCCGCCTCGTTCTGCCGACTTTGATAGGAGCGAAACACGAAGGACGCGCCGCGCAGCATGATGCCGACTAATGCCAAGTGGAACGGCAGAAACAGCGCGATGCCCAGCACGGAATAGCCACGCGGAAAGCAGGTGAATAGCACGACGAGCACGAAAATGAGCCAGACGTGATTCGCCTCCCACACCGGACCCATCGCCCGTTGGATCGCCAGCCGCTGCTCCTTCTTGCGTGGGCCGGACGCCAAGAGATCCCACACTCCGCCGCCGAAATCTGCTCCGCCCAACAAGGCATATGCCATCATGCCGAAGAGCGCCGCAAGCGCCGCAAGATCAATCCACATGTTCGACCAGTCGGGCATGACGGCTGTTCCTGCCTACGAGGACGATGATTCGGTGTACTTGGTCGCGGCGACGCGGCGCAGCAGCACGATCACAGTGACTCCAAGCAGCGCGTACAGCAGAGTGAATGCCACGAACATCTCCGGGACTCCCGACGCAGGCGTGACAGCATCGCTCGTCCGCATCACGTGCTGGATGATCCAGGGCTGTCGTCCTACTTCCGTCACCACCCAACCGGCCTCTAAACCGATGAATCCCAACGGCATGGCCAGCGTTACGGCTCGCAACAGCCACCGCCGCCGCAGGACCCCTTCTCGATCGCGAAAGTACACCCACCAGAACCAAGCCGACACAGCGATCAGCGCCAGGCCCGTGCCCACCATGACCTGAAACGCGAGGTGCGTGATCCGGACATTGGGCCAGTCGGCTTTGGGCACCTGGTCTAAGCCCGGCACCTCCGCCGCCGGATCGCGAGTCGCGAGAAAACTCAACCCGCCGGGGATCTCAATCGCCAGCGGTGTCGTGCGAGTCTCTTCGTCGGGCCACCCACCGATTCTCAGCGGCGCATACCGCTCCGTGTGGAATTGTCCCTCCATCGCGGCGAATTTCACCGGCTGCGTTTTGAAGACGTATTTGGCCAGCAGATCGCCGCTGAGTGGTTGCAGCACTGCCGACACTGCCGCAACGGTCATTGCGACCACTAGCGCCCCTCGCGTGTACGCGTCGCGGCGGCCTTGCAGCGCCCGCCAGGCGTACCAACCGGCGACTGCTGCAGACACCGCCAGGTAACAGGCAAGCGTGGAGTGCCAAGCCATGTAGAACCACAACGGTTGTTTAAAGATGGCGATCGGGTCGGTAACGACCACCTGGTGCCCCTCCATCTGAAAACCGACGGGTTGCTGCATCCAAGCATTAACGCCCAGCACGAACACTCCCGAAAGTGTGCCA
>CAZFLF010000793.1:0-4001 GCA_964519825.1 uncultured Pirellulaceae bacterium
CAGTTCACTATACGGACCCACCTACCGTATTGTAAAGAAACGGCCGGAGCTGATACTGGTCACGGGAAACAAACGACAGGAAAAAGAAGGACAGGAAGATAATTCGTCTTCGTATCTTCCTGTCCATTATTTTCCTGTCGACTTCTTCGATCCGTAGCGAGGTAACAGCATGTCCGCACTTTCACCCGGCCGTTTGTTGCGAGACGCGGTGCGCAAATCGTGCATTCAAGTGCCGGGAGCGCCCAACGCACTGGCGGGCCGCCTGATCGAGCAGATGGGTTTCGACGCCGCGTACTTGTCAGGAGCTGCGTTTTCGGCGGGCGTGCTCGGTGTTCCCGACGTCGGACTGTTTACCCTGACGGAACTGGCTCAGCACACCGCCTATCTCACTCGCAGCGTGGCAATTCCCGTGATCGTCGACGCCGACACCGGCTTCGGCGAACCGATCAACGTAGAACGAACCGTCGAAGAACTAGAACGGGCCGGGGCGGCCGCGATTCAACTTGAAGATCAGCAGCTCCCCAAACGTTGTGGACATTTGTCGGGCAAGACACTGGTTGCCCCGGAGACCATGTGCGCGAAGTTGCGAGCTGCCGTCGAAACGAGAATGGACGACGATCTGGTAATCATTGCTCGCACCGACGCACGTGGCGTGGAGGGCTTCGATGCGGCGGTGGAGAGAGCCAAGGCTTACCTCGCAGCGGGTGCAGACTGGATTTTCCCCGAAGCCCTGACCGATCGGAGTGAATTCCAACGATTTGCCGGCGCGATTGACGCGCCACTCGTGGCGAACATGACCGAATTCGGCCAAAGTCCATTGCTGACTCACGCAGAACTAACAACTCTCGGTTACTCCGTTGTTCTGTATCCGGTCACATTGCTGCGAATCTTCCTCCGCGCGGCGGAAGCGGCCCTGGCAACCATTGCCGATGACGGCACCCAGCAGGAATTGCTGGATCTCATGCAGACTCGCGAAGAATTGTACGACCTGATCGGCTACCACGACTTCGAAGACCGGGACCGCGAGCACTTCCGACCGTCGATCCAGCCATGAACATCGCTCGCCGAATCGAAGAAATCGTTCAACGCCATGGGATCGATTCGAGCGCCGCGTCGCTCGGCATACGCGTGATCGAACTGCTGGTACTGGATCAACGCACAACCCCGCAAGGTCTGGCCGGCAGTTTGCGACAGCAATCCGAGCTGATTTGTCGCAAGGTCGCCGATTCGGCCACCGCGGCACGAATCGTCGACGAGATTGTCGCAGCCTTAGACGTTTCCATGCTGGTCAAGTAACGGTCGCGACAATCGACATGAAATCGATGCCTTCAGCGTTCCACGCCTTGCTTCTTGGGCGGAGGAGATGAATCCTTCGATAGGCCCCACATCTTTTCAACCATCATGAACCCCACGGGATCGTATTGTCGCAACGCGGCGCGATCGAACGGGGAGTAATTACAGCGCGCAAAGTACATCGCGGTCAGTTCCGCAAAATACTCCAGCTGATTGGTCTGCGCGTAGGTCCGCGAAAGAACCTTTCCTTTGTCATCCAAGACATTGGCATAAAGCCCGGCATTCATTGCATTCTCCCATGCCGCCATGATGTCGGTTTGCTTTTCCGGCCAGTTCTCCTTGTGGTGCGCATGGCCTAGTTCGTGAATGAGAGACTTCAACGCCCACAAGTCGGAGATTTTGGTGTAGTTCTCGGCACAATAAACCACGATGCAACTCGACCATCGCGGATCCAAATGCTCGCGGAAATCGGGAGCGTTCGCGGCGTAGTATTCCAGTCCGTTGTCATGCCCGCCACCGCGCGCCTTCGGTCCGTACATCACGAACAGCTTCAGTTCCTTCAGGACCGGCTGTGTGGGTTTCGGAAGCAAACGAAACGCCTGGGTCAAATTCAGTTCCAAACGCTTCACCGCCAGCTGTGCCACGGCCGGTGCTTCGGTGATCAACTGCTTCTCGACTTCAAACGACCACTTGCCGCGTTTGACCGTCTGATAAACCCGCTCCGGGTTTCGAAAGTTAACGATTGGCTTTTTCTGCTGCGGAGGTTGGTCCTCCCCGTAACTGATTGCTGGTGAAAAAGTCAGAACTATCAAGCCAAACAACAGCCCGTAACCAAGAAGTTGCAAACTCACGTTGCACCGGTGCCAACGCATCGCAATTCCAAGTAGCTTCTTCATTTGAACTTTCACAGCTTTAGTGAACGTCGACTCATGCGATTCACCAAGCCCACCAAACAAACGGATTCCCTGATTCGCAACGGACCGTTTGGACGGTGTCCATTCGACAGCTTCGTGCGGGAAATCTCAACCGCGGTCAATTCTGCGAATTATTCGAGCTGATTGGCGAACGCGTCGGGGTTTTTCGGAATTGGCTGCCGCTTGATCCAACTCACTGAGTGAATGATTCACAACCTGACTCGCATGCCGTCCCGCTATTCTGCTCGATCCGCCGCACGAAATCTGGAATTAGTTGTTTTGTCCGTCCGACGAAATGCAAAATATGCTTCGTCAGGGCGACATCGGTGAACTGCGGTGCAAGCCAATTGAACTCCTGGGGCAGATGTTGCCAGTGATAATGAGCTTACGCATTGGTTCGATTTCCCTCGCTGACACGCGTTCCCGTTCTCGACATCCGTCGCCCCTTGGGAGTCGACTGACCCGTGCGGTAAGTTGTTCCGTCACGGTACAAGTTCGAAACTCTTTTGCAGGATCATCCATGGGCGTCTGGACTGAGCAATCGCTGGCCGGTCATCCTTGCGACCTGTTTGAGCCGGCGAACCCCAACGAGCACGGTTTCGTCGTCCTTTACCTGCACGGAGTGCATCTTAATCGCCTGCGTGACCAGCCGCGATTCACCGAAATACTCGATCAGTGGCGATTGCCCGTCGTTGCACCCTACGGCGGCCGATGTTGGTGGGTGAGTAAGTTGTGCCCCGACTTCGATCCCCAGCTAACCCCAGAACGCCATGTGCTCGACAATGTTCTACCGTTCATTGCCGAGCGGTGGGGCGCGACGCCGCCGCGAATTGGGCTCTTGGGAACTAGCATGGGAGGTCAAGGCGCTCTGCGGTTCGCCTACAAGTATCCGAACCGATTTCCGGTGGTTGCCGCGATCTCTCCCACAATCGATTACCAGTCTCGCTATGACGAAGACGAAATCCTGCAAGCGATGTACTCGGATCCCGAGGCGGCGCGGCAAGACACGGCGCTGCTGTATGTCCATCCGCTGAATTGGCCTCGGCACCAATTTTTCTGCTGTGATCCGGCGGATTATCGCTGGTGGGATAGTGCGGATCGGCTGCGGATGAAACTCTATTCACTCGGAGTGCCGCATGAATGTGATTTGGAAACGACCCACGGCGGGCACGGATTCGAGTACTACAACGTGATGGCCGAACGCGCCGTGAAGTTCCTGGTCGACCGGTTGGACCAGGAGCGGCGGCGATTGGTGTAGCTAAGTGGCAGCGTCTCTCCGAGACGCACAGCCCATGCCTGGCAGCCAACGCTGGCTGCACGGGCCGCGCGTCTCGAAGAGACGCGGCCACTAGGCCAGGCGAATCCAGGCCGCCTTGAGATACTCCGACTCAGGATATTGTGGAGCAACCGGGTGATCGGCTGCGGCGCCGGTGCGAGCCAGTATCTGTATTTCACGCGACTGATGGCGACCGGAGCCGTCCTCAAACTGCGGACCGGCTTGGCGCGATGCCGAGTACAACAGCCTGAGAAACTCTTCTTCCGGCAGCAACCCCGCACATTTACAGGTTAAGAGTAAACCACCCGGACTCACCAACTGCATTGCGAGCCGATTGAGATCGAAATGCTTTCGAGTCCCTTCTTCGATTTCCTCGCGCGTGTTGATTAACTTCGGAGGATCGAGGACGACGACATCGAATTGTCGCCCGTTCCGGAGCATATCTCGCATATACGCGAACGCATCCGATTGTGCGAATTGCACACGGACTTGGTTCAGGTTCGCGTTCTCTTGGGCGA
>CAZFLF010000794.1:0-4001 GCA_964519825.1 uncultured Pirellulaceae bacterium
CCAAAGCGGTGTCGAGCCACCGCACTCCAAAAGCCCATGGCGAATCGATTACGAGTATTGGAACTCTTTTGCGGCATTGGCGGTTGCGCGGCGGCGATCGACGATCGGGCGGACGTGGTTGCTGCAGTCGACGTCAACCGCAAGGCCCTGGCGGTTTACCAACATAATTTTGCGCACCTCGTCGTGCCGCGAACGATCGAATCTTTACGGCAGGAAGAGTTTGCTGCTTGGCCCCCCGATCTGTGGTGGCTGTCGCCCCCTTGCCAGCCCTACACCGTTCGCGGGCGCCGGCGCGACATTGACGATCCGCGGGCGGCATCGCTGCTCGCAGTACTCGATCGAGTCCGCGAATCTCGACCGCGCTACGTCTTGGTCGAGAATGTTCCCGGTTTTTCCGATTCTCGCGCCCGCGCCCGCTTGCGCGAGACGTTGAACGCTTGCCACTACAACGTGCGCGAGTTACTCCTTTGTCCGACTGAATTAGGAATCCCCAACCGGCGCCGACGCTACTATCTCGTGGCCGCGCGCGGAGAGTTGCTCCCATGGCCGGCCAGCGACGTGGCCACTACGCAGTCCACGGTCGCGGATGTACTCCAAACGGCAGTCTCTGATTTGCTCCGCGTCTCGCCGGCGTTACTGCGGAAATACCACGGCGCGACCCATGTGGTCAAACCGTCCGATCCGCAGGCGATCAGCCATTGCTTTACCGCGGCCTACGGTAAATCGATCGCCGCGAGTGGTTCCTACTTGGAGTGCTTGGACGGTTGGCGACGTTTTTCTCCGGAGGAAGAACTCCGGTTGCTTGGTTTCCCGCAGAGCTACTCCCTCCCTCGATACGACCACCCGCGACAAATGTGGCCGCTAGTCGGTAATAGCCTGTCGGTGAACGCGGCGCGTTACGTGTTGTCAGCGATACCAGAGCTGGCAGAAGAAAGCCAATGCGGACCGGATGGTGACGTCAAATGACTAAGAACTAAGGACGAATGACTAACGAATGAATAGGCACGAATGACGAAGCAGGAGCGCTAATGCGTGTTTTGCTAGCACGTTGAGCCATTCGGCATTACTCATTACACATTCGTTAGTCATTAGTTCTTAGTCATTAGGCATTACGTTCTCCGAACGTCGAACGCTCTTGGAGAACTCTGCCGTTGCGGCTAAACTCCGCACCCTCGTTAGCTTGCGGGTGTGCTTTTCTTGCTTGGCCGCCGAGTTCGTTCGGAGGCGCCCGTGAGCGTTGCCTGGAAAGGAGTCCGGGATGCTGCGATCGCTACTAATCGTCGCCGCGTGTGTGATACCTGTCGGCTGTCGCTCGCAATATGGTTGCAATCCGTTCGCGGCGAGTGGCACGCGCGTTCCGCCTCCCGCCACCGGCAGCTTCGGCACGCCGAACACGTACTATCCCAATGTGGGTCCGCGAACTTCGACGGCTCCAGCCGCGGCACCGCGAGCGATCAACCCTTCCTTAGGCGGCTGGCGTACCTCCAATGACGACAGCGGTGTGGGCATCTCCTCACTGTCCGGTGACTCGGCCCCCACGTTTGCGTCCGGCACACCGATCGGAAGTTCACTACGCGCAGGACAAACATCGAACGTCACGTCTCGCGCGCCAACGACAAAATCCGCCGCGAGCCAATCGCTATTGAAGGGAATGCCCATCAATGAGGCGAAAGGGCCGGTGGCGCCCGCCTCGTTCCAATCACCCGTTCCGACTTCCGACGTAAATAACGATGCTGGATCGAGTGCTGGCAGCGTGGAAGCATCGCCAAAGCAGCCATCATCGAACCCGCCGTCCAATGCTCTGCGCAACTCTTCGGCGGCGTTACGCAGTGACGCCTGGCAAAAGCGTGCCGCACCTGCTCCGAACCGGATCGCAGGAGGCTGACGAGGTCACCCGTCGGCCGCAACCGGTGTTCCGCATCGCGCACGATTCGGGAACAAGCTGCGAGGAGTAGTGGATGCTGGGAGTACTATCTCGCCTGAGCCTCTCTCCCACCTGGCGGAAGTTGGCGAGTCTGATTCCCGTCGACACGTATGCCACACTGCTGCGGCGAATTGCTGCGCTCGAACCGCAATTGCTCGATTCCGACAACGATGAACTGCGCCGTCGCAGCTTGGCTTTGCGTTATCGAGCGTTGAGTGGCGAACCGGGGCGACGATTGCTTCCCGAAGCCTATGCGCTGATGCGCGAGTCGGCGCGGCGTACGCTGAATATGCGGCATTTCGAGGTGCAGTTGCTCGGTGGGATCGCCATGCATTGTGGTGCGATCGCCGAGATGCAAACCGGCGAAGGGAAAACCCTGACGGCGACTCTGCCATTGTATCTGGCGGGACTGGCGGGACAGGGAGCGCATCTCGCCACCGCCAATGATTACCTGGCGACCCGTGACGCCACCTTGGTGCGACCGGCGTTCGAATTGCTCGGCCTGACGGTGGGCGCGATCGAGACCGCCACACCCCGCAGACAACGGCGTCAGGCGTACCGCTGTGACGTGACGTATGCGGCCTCGCGAGAATTCGGTTTCGACTTTTTGCGCGACCGGTTGCTCATGGGGCGGGCCGCGGACCGGCGTGAGGATCTGCTGGGGCGCATGTTGGGACAGGCGGACGACGCCGCCATCTTGGAGCCCGTGCAACGAGAACTGCGTTTCTGCCTGGTGGACGAGGCGGACAGTATTCTCATCGACGAGGCTCGCACGCCGTTGATTGTGAGTTCCCTACCCGGTGATTCCGCCGACGCAGCGGTCGCACTCTTTCACTGGTCCGCACAAGTTGCGTCACAGTTCGGGACGCCCAAGGACTTCGAGTTCGAGCATCGTCGCCGCACGATAACGCTCACGGCGGCTGGGCGACGCATGGTTCGCGAACTGCCAAAGCCCGACCCCCTGTCCACGGTTGGAATGCTGGATTTATACGAACATGTCGAGCGAGCCATACTCGTCGAGCGGGAATACCTGTGCGATCGGCATTACGTATTGCGGGACGGAGAAGTCGTCATTGTCGATGAGTTCACGGGACGGCTCGCCGAGGGGCGCAAATGGCGCGACGGAATCCATCAGGCCGTTGAAGCCAAGGAGGGGGTGCGAGTCAGCTTGCATTCCGGCGAGGCGGCCCGAGTCACGGTACAAGATTTCTTTCTACAATATCGACAGCTCGCTGGAATGACCGGCACGGCAGCCAGCTCCACTGCCGAACTGCGCCGCATTTATCGTCTTAAAGTGCGTGTCATCCCGACGCATCGGTCGTGCCGACGCCAGCGCTGGCCAGACTTGCTGTTCGGCAACTCCGACGCGAAATGGCAGGCCGTGGTGGAGGAGGTGCGCAACCTGATCGCACAAGGGAGACCCGTGCTGATTGGCACCCGATCGATCGACAAATCGGAACAGTTGTCGCAACTCCTGACCGAGGCTGGCATCGCGCATCAGGTTCTCAACGCGCGCCAACATGCCACGGAAGCGGAGACGGTGGCGCGGGCTGGAGAACGAGAACGCGTGATGGTCGCGACGAATATGGCGGGTCGCGGTACCGACATTAAACTTGGTCCAGGAGTGGCGGAATTAGGAGGCCTGCACGTCATTTGTACGGAACTGCACGAATCGGCGCGGATCGACCGCCAACTCGCAGGACGCTGCGCTCGACAAGGCGATCCCGGCTCGAGTCGCCAGTTTCTCGCGCTGGATGACGACATTTTGCGCACGGGACTCGGTACCAAGAAAGCGGATCGGCTTCGCGAACTTGGCAAACGATTGCCGAACCCGTCTCCGTCACTTACGCGGTTGCTGTGGCGCGCCCAAGCCAAAGTCGAACGGGAGAACTTCCGTCAGAGACGGCGGCTGCTGTATCACCACAAAGAACGCCGCCGGGTCCAACAACAAATGGGCCAAGACCCGTACCTCGATGCCGGATTGTGAAAATCGTTTAACCGCAAGCCGCAGGCGAGCGCGTTCGGACGCAGTCGACTGCAGTTCAATGCGCTCGCCTGCGGCTTGCGGGTACACGAG
>CAZFLF010000795.1:0-3998 GCA_964519825.1 uncultured Pirellulaceae bacterium
GCGCCAAAAACACTCAAGCCCTAAGTCGTTACCCAGTAACTGGCAGTGCCATTCCTGTCAGGAACCTTTTCTAATAAAGGTTCCTGACACCTTTGTTTCTCCGCAATCAATTCGGGCCAGGTCGTTGAAGTGGCTTAACGCGATGCCCAGAACGCCGGGGAGGTAAACCAGCAGCCACGATCCGGCGTCCTGTTCGATCAGCCGCCAGTACAGGCCGCTCGATGCTCCACGCGTCCTTCGTCCTTCGGCCTAGCCGCTCTACGAAGCCATTGCTCCCGCTCACCATCCCACCCACAGCAGCAGCAGTACCGCAGCCACGGCGGCCAGGAAGAGGAATGAGCCGATGATCATTGACCATGCACCCGGACTCTTGCGAGCCTTGTTGTCGAAGACCTCGCCCGCACACGCGCCCGCTACCGCTCCGACGGCCGCTCCAATAACCGCTCCCAGAGCAGCTCCCGCGATCCAGTACGCTGTGATACCGACAAAAAAGCCAATGACGGCACCGAGGGACAGCCCAAGAAGTCCGAAGATGATCTTCCACATGGCAACGTTCGCTTATCACGTGAACACCGTAAACTGTAACCGCATCGGAATGATGCGATTAACTTGCAGGGCAATGTGTCCTGTTTCGGTCCTTCGCATCTTCCACATGGATCCGCCAAAAGCCGAGGCCGACGAGCCGCGGCGGCTCCGGCACAGACGCCGACGGCAATCGACCAGATGGCCACGGCGCGCGGCGAGCCATTCGTCAGGCTGACTGCGGCTAAGGACACTCCCACTACAACCGCACCCAGCACAGTTCCCTTAACAACTCCACGGGTGTCAGGAACGTGTGATCGTGGACGTGACATTGTCAGACAAAGTGTTTGTTGCGTCGTGTGGGGGACGTCGCGGAAAGCCCACGCTCTTGGCATGCGTGGCTACAGTTCATCCTTTCGGCGAACGAGCGCCAAACAACTGCCGCATTGCCGACGCCAAGCTGGCCAAGGCCACCACTCCGTAACCGATGGTCCACGGGACCGACTTGGATTCCGTCCAGGCATACCAAGCACCGCCAGCCGCGATGAGAGCCACCGCCGCAGCGATCACGCCGATCACCCGCGATCTTGGCTTGGCAACCAGGCCCCAGAGTGCGAGGCCCAACACGGCGATCATTCCGAGAAAAATGACAGCACTGACGAAGTTCATGCTGCGGTGCTCCTTTTGAAGGAAACAATTTCGTGAGTGAATCACGGACGCGGCGTCGCGTCCCACACTTTCACCCTCAAACCTCCTGCCGACGCCAGCCGTTTCCCATCCGGGCTAAACGCCACGCTCATGCCGGTCCCTTTCAACGTGAGCGTCTCCTGACCGCTCGTGGCGTCCCACACCTTCACCGTCTCATCGCCGCTTGCCGACGCCAGCCGTTTCCCATCCGGGCTAAACGCCACGCTCTGGACCGGGCCGGTGTGCCCTTCAAGACTCAACTGGTAGGAATGGGCGAGGCGGTTCCAATAATGCCACTCAAAGCCGCGCAGGTCGTTCGGACCACCGGCCTGTCCCGCAGCCGGCCGGCACAAGTCCAGCAGGCGGACAGTCTCAGCGACACGCGTAGCTTCCCAGGCAGTTTGGGCGAGGTTCATGCGCGACGCGTAGAGATGGCGATTGGAGATCAGCTTCTCGTCGTTCGCACGCTTCTCATTGGCGGTCGCCTCCGCCGCCTTTTCGTCGGCACGCTTGGTGTTGGCTTTCGCGACTTGAGCTTGTTGGTCGGCCCGCTTCGCGTTGAGCACAGCCTGCTCGGCTTGCTCATCCGCCCGTTGCTTTTCACTCACGGCCAACGCTTCACTGCGGCGAGCGTCGCGGGCTTGCTGCTCAGCCTGCATCGCAAAGGACCAAGAGACCAGCGTGCCAATCACGAGCGACGCCGCGATGCCGGCCGTGAGCGCGGCGATCGCGGGATGACGCCGACACAATCGCCAACCACGCTCGGCGGCCGAGACCGGTCGCGCGAGAATCGGCCGACCCTCCAGAAATCTCTGTAATTCCTCAGCCAATTCCCGCGCCGACGGATATCGGCGACGCCGGTCCTTTTCGAGGCACTTCAGACAGATGGTTTCCAGATCTTTGGGGATCTTGGCATTCAGCGCCGAAGGGGCGACAGGCTCACGCTCGGTCACTTGCATCAACGTGTCGATCACCGTGTCGGCTTGAAACGGCGGCCGTCCCGTCAAGAGGGCATATAGAATCGCCCCCACCGAGTACACATCGGCGACTTCCTGCACCTGATTGGCATTGCCCGACGCTTGTTCGGGCGGCATGTATCCCGGTGTTCCCATGACTTGGCCCGAAGCCGTCAATCCGCTGTCGTGATGGATGTTCTTCGCGAGTCCGAAATCCGATATGCGCGGTTGACCGGTGCGGTCGAGCAGAATGTTGGCCGGTTTCAAATCGCGGTGGATGACCCCTCGTTCGTGTGCATACTGCACCGCTTCAGAAATCTGCCGAACCAAAAGTGCCGCCTCGCGAGGCGCGAGTGGCCCGTGCAGCAAGCGCGTGGCCAGCGATTCTCCATCGACAAATCCCATCGTGAAGAAGTGATGCCCTTCGTGCTCTCCCACTTCATAGATCGGCACAATCCCCGGATGATCGAGTTGGGCGGCGGCTTCGGCCTCGGTATGAAACCGCTGCACATCGGCCTTGCCGGCAAACTGCCCCGCCAGAATCATCTTGAGCGCGACGATCCGGTTGAGCCGCACCTGTCGTGCCCGGTAAACAACTCCCATACCGCCGCGGGCAATCTCCGTGAGCAACTCATATTCGCCGAAGTAGCGAACCTTCTCTCCCATCTCCGGAGCGCTTCGTGAGGGTGCGCCTCCGCGCACCGTCGGCAATTCGTTCGCTCGATCAGAATCTGCCGTTGACTTCGTCAGAATCGTGGCGTCAGTCCCCGCGCTGACCATCTCGGGCGACGATTCCATCAGGCCTGCCTGCAGCAGGCAGCGAGGACAGACCCCCGCCGGAGCATTACTCGGGAGTTCGTTCCCGCATTTCGGACAGATTGTCTTTTCCGTCATGGCTTACTCCAAGTCCAGATATCCACTTCTGACGGAAAGCCACGGAATCGTAACCGGGAATTTTCGGTTACGACTCAAATGCGGCGAAAAGGCTGCGGATTTCGTCTTCGACATCCTCCTGACACGACAGTGTTTGCGAGATCTCATCACGGAGCAGCTCGCGGTATCGGCTCCGCATGCGACTGGCAGCCATGCGTGTCGCCGTTTCGGCCTGACCGAGTTTCGCAGCGACGTCGGCGAGCGTTACCTCAGAATTCTCGCCGCTCAGGATGTGCTTGAGCAGTTCGAACTGGCGTCCCTTGCCGCCGCGTTCCATGTCGCGCTGCAATCGCTGCATGACCCGCCCCAGCAGCGTGATGGCCCATTGTCGCTCAAAGAGCTTTTCCGGAGTCAGTTGGTCGGCCGGTTCCATCGCGTCCTGCGATACAAAGTCAAACGAGATGCGACGGCGATCCCCGCCGCGCTTTTGCGCCTTGGCTTTGTCCCATTCCTTGGACAGAAAGTGCTTGAAGGCGGTCAGCAGGAATGCACGAAACCGGCCACGTTGCGGGTCAGCGTCTGCCAGATAGTCCCGATCCAACAGGCGTTCAAAGAACGCCTGCGTCAGATCCTGAGCCTCATGCTGGTCCGGCACCCGCCGGCAAACATAGGCGTATAGCGGAGGCCAGTAGGATTTGCAGAGCCGTTCTAAAGCGGAATCGGATTCGACGGTCCCTCGCCGACCAGCGGCCAACACCAAACTCCAATGCGTCGTCGAAAACTGCATTGAGTTAGGTAGTTCGTCAGGTGGGTTTTCTTGAAGGTCTGCCATCCGGGCGATTGTAATGCAACTGGCCGCAGAATCCGCGTATTCCGGGACTACCAAAACGCGAAGGCAGGATACGCCGAGAACTTCATGGCCCAATGGCTGCGTAGAGCCCACCTTGAAGTTCAAATCGT
>CAZFLF010000796.1:0-3994 GCA_964519825.1 uncultured Pirellulaceae bacterium
CGATCTCACTGGGAGTCTTGGCGGCGAGCGGTCAGTTGGCGTCGGAGTTGTTCGAACGCTATGCGGTCGTGGGCGAGTTGTCATTGGAAGGAAAGACTCGGCCGGTGAAGGGCGCTCTTTCAATGGCGATGGCCGCCGCCAAGCAAAAGGGTCTATTGGGACTTGTCGTGTCCACGGACAGCGCTGGTGAGGCCGCCGTGGTGGAAGACATTCAAGTCATCGCGGTCGACAGCCTCGCACAAGCCGTTGCGTTCTTCGCGGGACATCTCGACATCGAACCGACCCCTTCGCGGCTGTCGCTTTTGTTCGAAGAGCATTCCGGTTACGAGGACGACTTTGCCGACGTCCGCGGCCAGGAGATGGCCAAACGTGCCCTGACGATCGCGGCCGCCGGCGCCCACAATCTGCTCATGATCGGCCCGCCGGGATCCGGCAAGACCATGCTGGCCAAACGCATGCCGACGATTCTGCCGCCGTTGTCGGCTCCGGAGTCGATCGAAACCACCCGCATCTATAGCGCGGTGGGCCGATTGCGTCCCGGCCAGCCGTTACTGGCGCGGCGTCCGTTTCGCTCGCCACACCATACGATCAGCGATGCCGGCTTGGTCGGCGGCGGAAGCACGCCAGCGCCGGGCGAGATCAGCTTGTCACACAACGGCGTGTTGTTCCTCGATGAGTTGCCGGAATTCAATCGGCGTACGTTAGAGGTGCTCCGGCAACCGCTCGAGGATGGCAAAGTCACTATTTCCAGAGCTTTGACCAGTACAACTTTTCCGGCGGAGTTCATTCTGATCGCCGCGCTGAATCCGTGCCCATGCGGTTACCGCAACGATCCCCGGCGGCCGTGTCATTGCACGGTACCGCAAATTGAGAAGTACATGGCCAAAATCAGCGGCCCCCTACTCGACCGGATCGACATTCATCTGGAAGTTCCCGCCGTTCCGTTTCAGGAGCTTTCAGGACCACAAACGGGTACGAGCAGCGCCCAAATGCGGGAACAAGTCCTGGTTGCGCGCCGGGTGGAGTCCCAGCGATTCAGCACCACGCGCGTCCGGTGCAACGCTCAGATGTCGTCCCGACAAATCCGCCAGTTTTGTCCGCTTGACGAAGAATGCCGTTATCTGCTGAAATCTAGCGTTAATGAGTTGGGGCTTTCCGCTCGCGCCCACGACAAGGTCTTGCGGGTCGCCCGCACGATCGCGGACTTGGACTCTAGCGAGTCGATCCGCGTCTGCCATATCCAGGAGGCGGTCAATTTCCGCATGCTGGACCGGCAGATGTGGACCTGACGCGACGGCAAGGTACTCGACTAAGGTACTGGACGGGGCTTTTTGGTTGATTGCAACCCCGCACCACCCATGATATTCTGTGGCTAGAAAATTCGGGCGGAGCCGCATCCGCCCCAAGAGTGGATCACTGCCAGCACCTCGGAACCCCTCCCATGTCCTCGTTGAAGACCCAGGAAATTGAAGAGATTCTGGTCGTCAATTTCACCGACGCGAAGATTTTGGACGAAGCCAGGATTCAGCAAATCGGCCAAGAGCTCATGAATTGCGCCGCCTCGGCCGCTCAAAAGAAGAAAATGCTGCTCAATTTCCAGGGCGTGCAATTCATGTCGTCGGCCATGATCGGAAAGCTTGTGTTGCTCAATAAGAAGTGCAAGACGGATGAAGTCATCCTGAAAATGTGTTCGATCTCGGCGAACGTAATGGAAGTCTTCAAGATCACTCGGCTCAATAAGGTTTTTGAGATCTTCGACGATCAGGACAAGGCGCTTAAGTCGTTCAAAGGTAAGGGCGGCTGGTTCGGATAGACCAGGCCCGTGCGTTCAACATGCGGCATCGAGCGAACGAGAAGCATTTGCGGCAGCTTGTCGCGTTGCAAGACCGCGAACGACGCCTTCTAGCCTGCGAAATCCACGACGGTTTTGTGCAGGATGTCGTGGGGGCCCAACTTGCCATCGATGCTTTGTTGGAACGTCTGCTGAAAACAGACCGCGAGTCGGTTGAACCTCTGCTGCGCATTCGCGCGATGGTCCGTAAGGCGATTGATGAATCGCGACGGCTGATCGGTGACCTTCGCCCGCCAATTGTGGACGAGCTATCCTTGGTCGATGCAATTGAGTATCTCGTACAGCAGGAAGAGAACCAGCGCCGACTGGACGTACGGTTCACTCACAACTTGCAGTCGCAACGGTTGGAGCCGTTGCTCCAAACGACCGTTGTGCGAATCGTGCAAGAGTCGTTGAACAATGTGGCCAGACACGCCAAAACCCACGAAGCAGAAGTCGATCTAAAGCTTGTCGGTTCCAAAGTCCGCGTCGTGATCACGGACCATGGGGAGGGATTCGATCCCAAGCAAGTGTCGCCGGAGCGCTATGGGCTGTCTGGGATTCGAGAGCGGGCGCGGCTCTTCGGAGGAAAAGCCTCCATTCGCAGTCGACCTGGGAAGGGGACGCGCGTGACCGCGGAGTTTCCTATACAGACGGCTCCAGCCCAATGAACGCCGAATCGGCATGAGACATTTGCCGTGCGACGAGCTTTGGCCGGTCCCACCCGACCACGCGTGACCCGGTCACCCGATGGCCGACCTTGTCAAACGTTCAAATCAGACCGCCGAGTCAACGTTGGCGTCGTACACGCGGACTTTTTCCCAGTTGGCCCGGTTCTCCGCGATGAACTTCTCGTGCAGCTCGTGCACTTGGTAGCGGTCGTGTGCCGCTCGATTTTGGAAGATCAATTGCAACGCCACGTGGAAATCTCGCTGGTTGACTTCACGGGCCAAATCCGGAACGACTGTTCCGACCGCGAAGAACACGGTCCCCTCGTGCCCCGAAAGGTAAGTCTTGCATGCCTGGATCATTTTTTCGATCGCGGCAGGCGAGTGGTCCTTCAGCGTGAAATACACCATATGTCCCAAGAGCATGTTGATCTGCGGCGCAGCCGCCTCCCGTGGTAGCGATCTGTAGGTTGGGTATTCTTGCCCGGCTTTTCCGCAATATTGTGAGAGTGTGCGGGCAGGAATGCCTAACCCGCATGTTCAAATCGTTCTGCGAAAATACTGATTTGCTGGACTCATCCTTTGCTGGACTCATCCGTGGTTTCGGGTTCAGTGGTCGGAGAGTCGTCCGCCTGCGAGACTTCGGCTTCAGGAGATTCTTCGTCTGAGGATTCTTCGTCTGAGGATTCGTCGTCTGAGGATTCTTCGTCTGAGGATTCTTCGTCTGAGGATTCTTCGTCTGAGGATTCTTCGTTTGAGGATTCGTCGTTTGAGGATTCGTCGTCTGAGGATTCGTCGTCTGAAAGTTCTTCGTCTGAGGTTTCGTCTGGACTAGGCTGGTTTTCGGGCGCGGGAACTGCCGCTGACTTGCGCCGAATTCCTATCCGACCGTCCTGCTCGTGCTTCTTTTTCCGATCCAGCCCCGCGCTTTCCATCAGCGACCGGCCCATGATATCTGCGAATACATCATCTTCCGGAGGTCGCATTTCATCGCCGCCGTTATCGACCGGCGAATATCGGACCTCGTAGTCGTGCCGGCTGATCGTCAATCGATCGCCAGGATCCAGCCGTTTCTTGGCGACTCGCAGTCCGTTGACACGAGTTCCATTCTGACTATTCAGGTCCTTCACGAACCACCAGCCGCGATCGAGGATCAACTCGCAGTGTTGCCCAGAAACATTGCCGAATCGCAGCACGATGTCGCAGCTCTCCCGTCGGCCGATCGAGAGATTGTCCTTGAGCAACGGAATCGGATCGCCGCCGCCGATCGGAATCAGTTCACCATACATCGTACTTCTCGCGTCGCTTTGGAGACTGTTTTGTTAACCATAGTCAGTTGGAGTTGGGTCTGCAGGGATTCTTTTCACATCGAGATTGCCGGCACTTCAATCGCGGCAGCCAAGAGCTTATACCTTGCAGGGTCATGAGTGAGACGCTTTTCCACTGGTGGAAAGAAAACGTCTCGCTTATGTCCGCTCACGGCCTAAGATTTCAC
>CAZFLF010000797.1:0-3988 GCA_964519825.1 uncultured Pirellulaceae bacterium
CTGTGGAGCCAATCGGTCTGTACTTTCTTCCCTTCGTTGATCAATGGTGGCGGCAACCAGCCCCACGCCTCCGTCCCTTTCGCGGCCGGATTCACCTGTTTCTCCAGCGCGACGACGTGTGGCAACAGGTATTTGGTCAGGAATCCGCCGTCGGTTCCAAACCGTCGCTCGACCAAACCGGTGGGGATATTCAACGGCAAAACCCCGACATCGAATGGCTTTCCATCGAGAGCGGCGGGCTTCCAGAGTTCAAAGGAGAGTTCGAGTTTTCTGGATTCATACTGGCTCGCGGAGTCGAGCGGATCCCCGGCGTCGTCGTAGGCGATTGGGGTCCCGGTATCGTCCACCGCCGGCACTCCGTACACGCTCGCTCGAATTAACCCGGAGCGATCGAGTTTGGCTGACTCCTGCAAAACTTGTGGTGGGAAGTGACTCTTGAGAAAGGGATAAGTCTTCACGGCCGATTGTTCGCCAAATCGACCCGGCTCGAAGATCACGTTCCACTTTTCGGAGGCCAAAATGTGGCAGCCACCGCAGTTATACTTCTCCAGCACTTCACGCCCGGCCAGCAGCGCTTTGGCCCGGTCGGTCGGCTTGTAGATGTACTTATCGTTCGGAGGATCGGCAACCAACCCCAGCACAAACGCGATCACGGCTTCGCGATCGTGGGCGTTGAATGGGAACTGGGGCATGCGCAGCCGTTCACTGTATTTCTTATTCTCTGTCTTGTGATAATCGTAGCTGCGCGGTTCCAACAGCTTCTGATACAGAAAACCGGCGCGGTTGCCCGTTTTGAGCAACGAGACGTAGTACTCCTTATCGGCCGCGGACTCGTCACCGCGAGCGGTCTCGTGATGGGCCACTTCCGCCGCGGCTGACGCTGAACCGACTGACGCTGAACCGACAGACCCCGTCCCGGCATTGGATGCGTGGCCGTGACCGTGTTCGAGATAGTGGGTGATATGCTCGAACGCGAGTCGGGCCGAATCCTTCCGTCCCCAGTCGGCGAGCACGGTGCCGATCGGCCTGGCATCTTCAAACCCCGGGATGTCGTGGCAACCATAACAGCCGAACTTCGCAATTGTCTTGCTGCCGATGTACACCAGCTTCTGTTCGCGCGTCAACTGAAAACTGGTGTCCCTGTGTTGATCGTCCGGTACCAGCAATTCAATCTCCGCCCCTTTCAATTCGCCGCGCATCGATTCTGGAATCCCTTTTGTGGCGAAGTCCGCGGCGCGATGTACGGCAAATGCTTCTACAAGATTGAGCATCACAAAGCGATCCAGCTGCTCTCCGTCGAGATCCGTCGGCTTCGTTAACGTCCCATCCGCCGGCTTCCAACCGGTTTTCGATTCGCTCAACAGGAACTCCACGATGTCGGCGGCCGGATCGGTGACGTGGTCCTTCTTCTCTGCGTCCTGGGTTGTGACGGCATCGAGAAACAAGTCCGGCATGACAGTCCGAGCATGGTAGCGCGACGGTTGCTTGATCCAACTGTAGAGCCATTTGCGACCGTTCTCTCCGACGAACTTGTCCCCAACGCCCGACAAATCGGGGCCCTGGATGATGACGTCAGGATCGCGATAGGGCTCGGTGTCAGCGAATGCTTTATGGTTGTGGCAAGTCAAACAACCACCACGAGTCTGAAAGGTCGTTTTCCCTCGTCCGGCGTCTGCCGGATCGGTCACGCCATCCGGGGGCTCCAAATAGTCGAACTTCTGCGACCGCATCTGCAGATAGGTGGCCAGACCAAGTATCTCGATCGGCTCGAATTGTTTGGAATCCTCCAGCCCGGGACTCCCCTCAAGGTGCTTGTTCAAACCAAAGAACTGCGGCATGCGCGTCGAAGGTCGGAAGTGTTTGGGCTCACGAATCCAGTCATACAAAAACGCAGTGTCGTTTTTCGCGGCGACGAATCGGAGGCTTGGTCCCGCCTTGCGGAGCATGCCCGGTGATTCAATGTCCCGGAACAGAGGAGTCAGCATGTTCAGCGAAACCGGGCCGAGGCGTGGCTGGTCACTCTTCGCGTCCAGTTCCAAGGTCTCGAGCACTCGATAGCGAGCCTCGTCACGATCGGGATGATCAACGAGTTGATTCACCCAATCTTGCTCCTCCGCGGACAACTTAGCGAAACCAGGATCGGACTTCAGCTGTAACGCGGCAGCAAAAACGTTGGGTTCCAGGCGGAGATCCGGTCCGATTCGACGCTTGCTGTCGTAGCCGTTGATCTCGTGGCAACCGAAACATCCGTACTTGCGAATCAAGTTGTAGCCATGTGTGACCTTGGGAGCGGGCGCATCCGGGAACTGTGGGCTCGCCTCCAACTCAGTCACACCATGATGGCACTTCAAGCACGCGCTTTCGGCGAATCGCTCTGGATACATCGGAAAGGTCCAGTGCACGTTGTCGAACCACTGGTGCTCAAAGACCCATTCTTTGCGTTGCTGCTCGCTAGTGGGTGTGTGCGACGCAAACTTAAAGGCGGTGGCACTCCCTTGGCCTTCGTGGCAAATTGTGCAGGCGAATTCACTCATTTTGTGCGGACTGAGCGAGCCCACGAACAGATCGAGCCGTGGGTGGGACGTATACGGATTCGGTAATCCGCGGCGAACGGTGATCGAAAAGTCCTTGCCAGCATGGGCGGCGTCGAGCAAATAACCGACAACTTTGCGAGGTTCGGTCACCGGGTCGCCGTTGATCGCCACGATTACATCGCCAACCAAAATGCCGGGACGCACTTGCCCCAGCGAGCTATGTCCCGCCGACATCAACAGGCTCTTGCGAATCACATCACCCGTTTGTTTGACGGTATCGTCATTGAGCGGCGCCCGAGCTCGGGCTGCGGGTGTCTGCGGTCGAATGAACTCAACCGTGGCGTCGTAGCGGTTGATCAAACCTTCCGTGGCGATCCGCAAGCCGATTTGCTGCTCGAGTTGCTTGGCGGCGGAAACCGACTCGTCGACCCCTTGGGAGGCGACGCCCGTCGCGGGCGTTGCCGCCGTGCCCGCACCTTCCGGCTTCGCCAACGCGATTTGGAAATCGATCAGCGATTCGTCCTCATAAATGGGATCAATCGCCGAACCAGGCATCGTCTTCTGCATCGACTGGTGACAAGTCGTGCAGCGGTCGAAGCGGCGGACTTTGCTGAAGTTGTAGTCGATTTCCAGCCCTTTGCTCCATAAGTTGTCGATCTTACGCGGCGAGTTGAACGCATCCAGAATCGGCAATTCCAAAAACCGTTTGCCGGGCAAAGGGACGAATCCGACCCAATTGATGTAAGTCGACTTGCGAAAGTCGATCGATTTCTCGAGCTGATCGAGATCCGCCTTGCTTTTGTCGAGCGCCTCCGCAACCGTATCTTCTTCCTGTGTGATCTGCTTGAGAATGCGGTCGAGTTTGACGCGATGATCTTTGGCCAGTTGATACTGCTCCGTCAGTTCCTGCAGCGCTTGCGTGATTTTATTGATATCCGATTGCTTGGCCTGCAATTCGTCCTCGCCGTGACCGTCGCGAACTAGAATGCCGAGCTCTGCGACGGCGGCATCACGTTTGGCGGACTTGAACTTGCGGTCACCAAGCAGCTTCTCTTCTTGGAATCGGGCGTCCCGGACAATATTGCGCAGACGGTTCAGCACCTTGTTACGCAACGATTCCGCTTCGGGCGTCCCGGCGTTCGACTCGAGCCCGGCCGCCCATTCTTTCACCGAGTCGAACGATACGTCTTTGTCGACAGTGTGCACCTCGGCTTCGAAGTCGGCCAGCAGCTTCGCGGAGATCGGCCGTCGTTGCGCCGCATCCAGCTTGGCTTCCAGCTCCTCGCGCGCATGAACGGCCTCCTCCGTGGTGTATTGGAGTTCTCGCCACGCCGTCATTTTGATTTCAATGTTGTCAGCGGTCCGCTGAATCGGTTTCCATTCGCGATTATGGTCCGCTGCAAACATCCAAATCGTCGCGATGAGCATGACAAAGCTCGTCGCGCCGAAAATCT